>JBFYTF010000455.1:0-4218 GCA_041300865.1 Anaerolineae bacterium | reverse complement strand
AGAAAACCTCGTACCCCACGGCCTGAAGTCTCGTACCATCGTCCGATGCCGGCCGGACCGCCTTCTGGTATAGTGATGTCATCAAACTCAGTGACATGCTCGAACAGAAGGAGACACGACGATGGCTCAGGCACAACTACTCACGGCGACAATACCCATGCGCGATGACTTGATTGATGCATTGGCGGTTCCGGATCTGACGCACGACGAAGCGGGCGCCATGGCGCGCAAGGAGCTCCAGTGCTTCCTTGCGCTGGTCGAGACGCTTTCGGGCGACGACTGGGAGCAACCCACCGACTGCACGGAGTGGAGCGTGCGTGACATCCTCGCCCACCAGGCCGGCGCTTACGCAGGTTACACCAGTTGGAGCGAGTTCGGACGCCAGGTCACTGCCCGACCTGCGCCGGGTCAGATGCAGGTCGATGCGCTGAACCGGCGGCAGTTGGCCGACCGGGTTGGCCGCACGCCCGTTGAACTCATTGGCGAGCTGCGTGCGGTAGGCCCCAAGGCGATTCGCACTCGTCAGCGCTTGCCGTGGCCGTTGCGCAAATTGCCCGTCCCCTTTGGACCGCCTCTGGGCACGGTCAAGATCGAGTATCTGACGGACATGCTCTACACCCGCGACACCTGGATGCACCGGGCCGACATCGCGCAGGCCACCGGCCGGCCGTTCGTGCAGACCGCCCAACACGATGGCCGCGTGACGGCCCTGGTGGTGCGGGACCTGGCGCACACGCTCAAGGGTATGTTGAGGGGCCGCACGGTGGTGTTCAATCTGGGCGGCGCAGGCGGCGGTCGCTACCGCATTGGGACTATGGCCGAACCAACCATCATCGTGAAGATGGACGTGGTCGACTTCCACCGGTTGGCGTCGGGACGTCTGACACCAGAGGCTGTCAGGGGGCAGGGACGGGTCACTCTAAGCGGCGACCGCAGCTTTGGCGACGAGGTCTTGGCCGCGACATCCGTGCCGTACTAGATTCAACCACAGGTGCCGGTCGCTTTCAAGTGCCCGGCACCTGTGTAGTTGCGATCACACAGAGAAACCGGTTGAGATCCTATTCCTCCGCCAGTTTGGCGTAAACGTAGGTGTCGGTCCAGAGCGGTTTGCCGGCTGCATCGCGGCGGAAGAAGACGTTCTGCCTGAGCAGCCCCTCGCGACGGAAGCCGATCTTCTCCAACAGCTTCCACGAGGCTGTGTTCTCCGGGTTGCAGTGGGCCACGACCCGATGCATGCCGCCAGCAGTCAGGGCGCGCCGCACCAGCGCACCGGCGGCCTCCGACCCGTAGCCCTGGCGTTGGTAGGCTGGGCTGAGGATGAAGCCCAGCTCGCAGGTCAGATGCGCATGCGGCTCGATCTGCTGGAAATAAAGCTGGCCGATAACCTTGCCGGCAGCTTGCAGCTCCAAGGCCCAGAAGTCCGGCGATCCAGCCATGTCAGCTGCGCGCTGAACGGCCTGTGCGCGGTCGATGGGCTCACCCGGCTCGAAGCGGTAGACCTGGGGGTTCGAGAGGTAATTGTACAGGTCGTCGGCATCTTCGGGTCGAAAGTGACGGATGGTTAGCCTGGGGGTGTTGAGAGCCGTCAAGAAATCCGATTTCTCCGAAGAAATCGGATTTCGCGTGCCCGCCACGAGCCGTTCCTCCAGCGCGTCGAACTCCTCGCGGGTCAGGCCGAAGAGCAGGTCGTCGCAGAAGCGGCCGTCGGTGTAGTTGTGGCGGCGGATGCGGCCCTCCGGCTGGCAGCCGAGGCGCGCTGCGTGGTCGATCATCGCCTGGTTGGTCTCCAGACAGCGAATGTTGTACTTTTGGAAGCGCAGTTCGTGGAAGGCGTAGCGCAGCACGAGAAGCTTGGCATCGAAGCCATAGCCGCGGCCGCGATAGGCCCGGTAGATGCGCGAGCCGGTCTCGAACGTGCCGTTGCGCTGGTTCATGGAGTGGATATTGATGCCGCCCACCAGCTCGCCGTCCAGCGCCTCGATGGAGAACATGATGCGCTCGTGGCGGTGGCCGAACTCGGCATAGCGCTCGGCGAAGACCTGCGCGTCCTGCTTCGACTTAGGCAGGTCCATGCCCGCGTTGAGCATGCGCACAGCCTCGCTGTCCGAGCGCTCCTCGGCCAGCCATAGGGCCACGTCGTCCACGTGCATGGGGCGCAGCCGGATGCGTTGGCTTTGCCAATAATAAGGTTCTGCCACGGCGCTACTCCAGGTGATCTCGTTCTTGCTTGCGCTAGACGCGCAACTGGCTGCACTCGCTGGTACTGGGCCGTCAGCGACGCCCGCATTGTAACCAAAATCGTGCCCACATCCAAACGAAAACTCCCCCGGCAAGGGGGGAGTTTGTTACTGGCCCTTTGGGCAGGCTTTGGCCTGTATCGGCGTTAACCACCGCCAATACAGGTGGGCCTGATTGGCGGGCGGGAAATCAGGATCAGTCCTCCAGCGAGTGACAGCTCAGGCACATTGGGTTGGTGAAGCTCTCGTGATCAGCCGGGAAGGGCTTGATGCTGCCGGTGTAATGGCAGGCCAGGCACTGGTTCTCCTGCCCCTCGATGGAATGAGGTATGCCAGGAGCATCCGAGGCTACGGGCGCTGGGGTAGTCTCTGGCAAGGGTGCCGCCGCCGGGGTGGTTCCTGCCACCGGAGTCTCCGATCCGGCTTGCGCCGGCTTGTGACACGTCTGGCACGTATCGCTGGTGCGTCCGGCGTGATCGGCCGGGAACGGCTTGACCCCGGTCTCTCCATGGCAGAGCACACAGTCCTCGCGACCTTCAACCGGGTGCGGGATGGCCGGTGGACCGCCCGCTGCCGGCGGTTGTGTCGGCTGGGCCGTGGCGTCCGTTTCCGGCGTCGGACTGGCGCTGGCGGGGGTTGGCTGCTCTGTCACCGGTGCCTGGTGACACTGCGTACACATGGTGATATCGAAGCTGGCATGGCCCTCTGGCGCAGGGATCACGCCTGCTGGCCCATGGCAGGTCAGACAGTTCGTATCAGTCGAGACGGGATGAGGCACGGGATTCGGCTGGCCGGTGCCAGGCTCTCTGGGCGGCGCTGCCAACTCCCGAATCGCCGGGGCGTTCAGGCCGGCAAAGACCCATTCGGTGCCGTGACAGGCGCTGTTAGAACAGAAGCTGGTGTTGGAGGCGCCGCCCGGATCGCTGATCGTATGGCAGTCGGCGCAGGTGCTGTCGAAGCGAAAGCGGTGTTCCGATAGCCAGGTCGTGGTGAGATGTGTCTCCGGCTCGTTGCTGGGCGGCCACGCGCTGACGGTTGGCATGGGCTGGCCTGGCAGGGCCACTTGAGGGATAGCGTGGCAGATGTTGCACTCCAGCCGTATGGCCTCGTTGTCCTTGCTGAGGTGCTGGCCATCATGACAGCGGAAGCAGCCGGGAAAGTCCCGGTGGCCGACGTTATTGCGATGCGACTGCCAGGTGACATTCATGAAAGGGAAGGCCGTCCGGTCGAAGATGTTCTGCAGTTGGGCCACAGCCTGCTCCACATCGGCCCGGCGGGTGTTATACACGTCAGGAAGGGTAGTCTGGTAGAAGTCGGCAATGGCCGCAATGGCTTGGGCAGCCTCCTCCTCAGTGTCATAGACGCGTTCCAACACCTCGACACCCTGCTGCTTGATGTAAGGCAGATCGGTCGCTATCAAGCCGGCAGCCATGGCTTCATCGATCGAGTCGCTGGGCCGGCGAAAATCGTGGCTGGCGCGATTGTGGCAATCGACGCAGTCCATCTTGCGTTTTTCAGCGCGATCGATGTCGCCCTGAGTCAATGTGCTGGTCGTAGCGATGTACTCGGTCACCACGCCGTTGTACTCGGCTTGCACCCAGGGGATGTCCTGAAGCTGCTCGTCGGTAGCGATGTAGTAGACCGGGTTCTCGATGTGCCAGTGAATGCCGCGACCGAGACCTTGCTCTGCGGTGCCGCCGCCGGTTTGCAGCAACAGCGCGATCTTAGTCAGGCTGTTCTGCTCGTCCTCGGCATAGCGGTAGATGTTGACTAACCGATTAGCGAAAAATATCTCCGGCCAATGGCACTGCTCACAGACCACTTCCACCGGCCGCAGGCTATGGATGGGGGATGGAATGGGACGCTCGTAGCGACCGGTGGGATAGACCCACAGATAGCGGACATTGGCCATCTTGGCCTGAAAGGCGGCCAAGGCGCCAGGGCCGATGTGGCAGGTGCCGCACTCAGCGCGCGCGTGCGG
>JBFYTF010000448.1:0-24472 GCA_041300865.1 Anaerolineae bacterium | reverse complement strand
CACCGTCGTCTGCCCGCCAACCACCGCCTTCTTGACCAGCGTCCCGTTGCCGTCGTACACAAGGTTGGTCGTGGCGCCGCTGACCGTCACCGACGCCAGCCTGTTCTCGGCATTCCACACCTGGGTGTAGGTCGGGCCGGCGGTGGTCAACTTGCGGCTGGTCATATTCCCCGCGGCGTCATAGCTGAAGGCTCCGCCGGCGGTGGTGCTGCTGACCGCGTGCTTGTGGTCCGAGTAGTTGTAGTTGTAGGTCACGCCCCCCTTGCTCGTCATGTTGCCGATGCTGTTGTAGACGTAGCTCTCGCCGTACTGCCCCTGCCCGGCGCTGCCACCGGCAGCGTTCGCCGTCAGCAGCCTGTCGAGGGCATCGTAGGTGAAGGTCTGGGTCTGGGTACCGCCCAGCACCGTCAGGTCTTCGATGCTCGTCACGTTCCCCGCGGCATCGTAACCGTAGTGCAGCTTCTGCCGGTCCACGCCGCCCACCGTGGTGCTCACCTCCCACAGTCGGAAGGAAGGATAGTTTTCGACCGGGCTCTCGCCGTAGTAGGTCCAGGTGGTCACCGCGCCGTTGCCGAGGGTGTAGCGCTTCTTCTGTCCCAAGGCGTTGTAGCCCGCCTCGATGACGTACGCCTGGGAGCCGGTCAGCGTCTGCGGCAAGCCCTGGTCATTGTAGACGGTGGTCACGGCTTCGCCGCCGGGGTAGGTCATGGCCTTGACCCGGTCAGCGGCGTCGTAGGCATACAGGGTATCGTAGGTCACACTGTCGATCTTGACCTGCTCCTTGACCGTTCGCCCCCGGTTGTCATACTCGTACAGGCGCCCGTTGCTCGCCTCGCTGCCCATGTACATGACACGCAGCCGGCCCCAACTGTTCTTGGTCAGCGCGTCGCCCTTGACGTTGTCGTACTGGTAGCTCACGTCCGAGCCCGTGGGATAGTCCTTGAACGTCATCCGGTTCAGGATATCGTAGGTGAATCCCATTTTGTCGACGGTCCCCACTTCAGGCCCATCCTGGGTCTTCAGGTTGCCCACGGCGTTGTACTCATAGACCCACTCCCCCATGTCGGGATCCGACATCCACGTCTTGCGCCCTAACTTGTCGTACTCCATTTCCGTCGTGTTCCCCGCCGCGTCGGTCACCATCTCCAGGTTGTCGGCCACGTCGTAGTTGTAGTTCGTGATATAGTAGTCACTGCCGCCCGTGCCCCACCACTCGTGCACCCGCACCATCCGCCCGAAGGGGTCGGTGAAATGCACCTTCCGGTGGTCGTTCTCGTCCCACGTCCGGGCGTACAGGCCGTAACTGGTGTAGCCGTATTCGACCGTCACGTCAGAGATCCTGTCCGGGTTGATCGTCTGCACCGGCCGGCCCAAGGCGTCGTACGTCATGGACGTGTAGTCCCGATCCGGCCACACCGGCGCGATGTAGCTCCCGCCCGCCTGCGCCGCCTCGTAGGGCACGCTCTCCTTCGCCACTTGGCCCACAGCGTCGTACTCCCGGCTGGTCAGGATGAGCGTCCCCGCTTGCTCGCTCTCCGCCTGGGTCTGGAGCACCCGCCCTAACCCGTCGTAGACGGTCCAGGCGTCCAGGTAGGTCGCCGTGCCCGTGTCCGCGTCGTCCCGCTGCCGCGACCGCACCCAGGCGGGCAGCGTGCCGTTGGGCGCGTACTCCCGCACCGTAGTCGCAACCGCCGTGTTGAACGCCGTGTGCCCCGGGCTCCAGGTGTGGGTCAGCCGTCCGAAGACGTCATACAGGTACCAGCTGCTGTCGTCGTTGTTGAAATCCCACACCCGCTTGAGCTGCCCCGGCAGCCCCGCCCCGGTGGTCGGGCTCGACTCGTTGAACTCGTAGTACTCGCGGACTTCCGTGGGCGTGTAGCTCCCCGCTGTCGGCCCTACGACCCGCTCCGGCAGGGTGTGGTGTTTGCTCTCGTAGGTCGTCGTTGTGGTTCGCGGGTAGAGCGAGGCCCAGTTGTGATAGTCGCCGTAGCTGTTGTACAGCGTCTCGTGGGTCACGTTGCCGTAGGCATCGTGCCGGTAGCGGGTGTCCACCATCTGCCACGTGTTCTGGTCCAGCACCCGCCGCACGCCCCGCAGCTCCCCCTTGCTGCCCGGCGCTTGGTTCCAGTAGGGCGTGGGCGTGTCCTGGTTGTCGCTGTAGACGTACCACGTCCGCGACTGGAGCATATTCAACGGCGGGTTAATGTCGTCCACCTGGCCCTCGTACAGGCTCTCCAGCGCCACCCGGTCCACGATCCAGTCGGTGCTGTTGGGGCAGTAGGCCTTGATGGTGGTGCGGTAGGGCGTGGCCGCCGTGTCACTGGCGAACTCTTCCACCCGCGTCAGGTTGCCGTATTGGACCGTGCCCGTGCCCCCGCAGTTCTGCCACTTGGCGTCGTAATGGTAGAGCGTCTTCTTGCTCTGGCAGCCGCCGTCCCCGCAGGTCTTCTCTATGACATTGCTCGCGTACACGAACTGCACGCCCACCGGCCAGCCGTTGGTGTACACGTCATAACTCGTCGTCGTCTGCGCGTACAGCGTTCCATTCTGCGAGTCTTTGACGTCGGTCCTTAACACCCGGCCCTTTTTCTGATCGTCCTTGGGCACGCCGTTCGTATCGTGGAATTGCGTCTCCACCCACCTGATGTCCGGGTTGGTCTCCTGCACGGTCACAAAGCCGATGAACGCCTCGAAACAGGCCTCCGTGCCCAGGCAGCTCGACGGCGGGTTTCGCTTCCACTTGACGTCGGCGTTTTGATACGCGTAGGTGCTGGACATGGTCGTTCCGCCCGCGCCCGGCGCCAGGCTTCTCTGGTACACCACCTGTCGCTGGCTCCACAGACGCCGGCCTGCGGCATAGGCCGCACAGGTCGACGTCTGGTACCCAACTTCCGAAGGATACGTGTAATCGTAGCAGGCGAAGGGGGTATAGGTAAAGCCTAGCGTTCCCTCGTAGCCGTTGGTCACCGTCACCAGGAACGGCCGGCTCACGGTTTGTTCCTGGCCGTCGGCCCGCCACTTGATCGGCTGCAGCGCTTGCGTAAAGCTCGTGGCCGGCAGGGACACGTACTGCTGCTGCGGGTTCAAAGCATACTGGGTGATGCTCTGCAGCCAGTAGGTGCCCTGGATCAGTAGGAAAATACTGTACGCCAGCCGATATTGCCGGACCAGGACTCTTTCGCTAGGGTTGCTCGGGTTCCCGTAAAACCAGACGTCTACCTGGTGGAGGTAGAAGCCGGTTTCGGCATAGTTCTTGTCCCCCTTCTTGTCCCATTCTTTGTCGGAAAAATGAAACTCGACCATGTATTCGGCGTGGTTGTCGCCGGCAGTGGTGTTTTTCGTGTACCAGATCCGCCAGGGGTACGACTCCTTCAGGAACCTCGTGTCGCCGTCCTTGGGAAAGATCACGTACTGGATCTCGACCGTGTTGCCGTGGGGGTCCGTGATCTTGTCCAGCTTCCAGGCCAGGTAGTCGTTGTAAGTGTAGCCGTCGCTCGTGCGCTGCAGGTACAACCGGCTGCCCGTACCACACGCGACCCCCGGATCCAGGCCGAAAGCCTCGCACTGGCTGCCCGACAGCGGCTGATAATCGGAGCTGCCAAAGGTGTAGCGTGTCCCGTCTTTGGCCCACACCTCCCACTTGCCCTGGCCCCAAACCCCCCGGCTCTTGTCCTCGATGCGGCAGGACTGGATGCGGTTGAATTGCACGTTCTTCAGGGTGTGCTCTCGAAACTTGGCGTTTTGCAGCCCGTCGCAGTTGGTCGTTGTGTCGCTCAGATTCTGCAGGTCGCCGGACAGGCCGTTCATCGTCAGATTGGGGTTGTCCGGGGCCTCGATCCTGCCCACGTCCAGCGTCCAGCCAACGCCCACCCAACCAGTGTCGGTGTTGATGTCTGGTCCGATGGCCGGCTTGACGAGCCCGTTGGGGATGCCGCTGCTGTATTGCAGCGTCAGCGGCACCTTCATGCCACCGGCGCCCGCCGGCACCTCCAGCTCGTAGCTGAACGAGGCGTCGCCGGTGAACTGGCTCACCTGCCCGGCCTCGATGCGCGGCAGGAAAAAGACCTCGTCTGTCCCCAGGAGGGCGTACGGGCTGAAATGGGAAAGCTGCGCCGTGAGCATGTTGGCTTTCACGTCGAGGGTAGATGGCACCGGCTGCCAGACACTCGCCTCCTCGTCCCAGTGTACGAGCTGTACATCCTCTTCGATCATGCCGTACACCTGGCTGTCGCTGTAGATCACGGTCAACGTCACCGGCTGCCGGAACTCGGCCACCGGCACGGCTGCATCCGAGACAGTTCGGGCGTCCAGCTCGAAGCGGTAGAAGAGGTGCTGGTCGGCCGGCAGGTCCACCGGCGGCAGCGGCCGGTGGCTGACGGCCACGTCCTGGCTCACGGCGCCGGGCGGGAAGCGCACCTCCACCTGCCCGTCGGCCGAGTGCAGCACGCCGCCGCTCTCCGGCCGGATAATGTCGGCGGCGGAGACGTACACCGCCGCGCTGGCCGCCACGGGCGCCTCATCCTCGGAGGCGCCGCCGGCCAGCAGCGCGGTGTTGGTCAGCGTCTCGCCCGCCTGGGCCTCCACCCTGGCCGCCAGCGATAGGCTCACCGCCTGCCCGGCGTCGAGGACGGGCAGCGGCCAGGCCACGACGCCCGTCTCCGGGTCGTACTTTCCCCCCAGCGCACTGCCGGGCAGGTAGGCCAGCCCCTTGGGCAGGCGATCCTCCACGAGGAGGTCCGGTGCGGGGCCGGCGCCGTCGTTGCGCGCCACCAGGGTGAAGGTCACCACGGCTCCCGGCTCGGCGGACCGGGCCGAGGCCGTCTTGACCAGGGAGAGGACCGGGATGAAGGGCTCGGCGGGCATGCCCGCCGGCGTCGGGGTCAGGGTGGGCGCCACCGTCGGCGTGACCGTGGGTGTCACGGTCAAGGTGGCCGTGGGCGTGATGCTGTCCGTGGCGAGCTGGAGGAGCGCAGGGTCGGACTCCGGGGCAGGGCCGGCCGGGGCGAGGGCAACCGCCTGGATCGTGCCGGGCGGCGCGGAGCGCGCCTGGCTCACCGGACCCAGGACAAGGGAGAGAACGACCAGGACGTTGAGGAGAACGCCCACCTGCCAAGGCGGACCCGTCCGGCAAGGTCCCCGCTTCGGTGGACGACGCTGCATCGAAGCACCTCCGCGTGTGATGTCAACAGGCATTATAGCACGGAATGGCCTACGCGGATATGGTACCTTGGTCCCGATTCGGGTCGCCTGCGACCGTGCCCGGAGGGCAGCACGGCGGGCAGTGGCGATAGGGTCGCCAACTCCATAACCTGCCCGCTACGTGCCCAGGCCGCCCTCTTGCGCCCGCAAGCGCAGTGCCTCCAGTCCCAGCCGGTAGCTGTCCCAGCCAAAGCCGCTGATCTGGCCCAGGCAGGCGGGGGCCACGACCGACGTGCGGCGAAACTCCTCGCGGGCGTGGACGTTGGATAGGTGCACCTCAACGGCCGGAAGCGCGACGCTCGCCAGGGCATCGCGGATGGCGTACGAGGTGTGGCTGTAGGCCCCGGGGTTGATGACCAGGCCGGTGGCCCAGCCAACCGCGCCGTGGATGGCGTCGATGATGGCCCCCTCGTGGTTGGACTGGAAGGTGCGCAGCTCCACGCCCGCCTCAGCCGCCCACGCCTGCAACCGGGCGTCGATCTCGGCCAGGGTCAGCCGCCCGTACACCTGCGGCTCTCTCGTGCCCAGCAGGTTCAGGTTCGGTCCGTGGATCACCATCAAGCGTATCGGTTGCCCTGCGGTCATGTCGCTTCCTCCCGCATCGTCTCGAGCACGGCCAGCACCTCCTCCCGGGGCACCGCGTCACTGACCACGACGTCGCCCAGGGAACGGGGCAGGACAAAGCGCAGGCGGCCGCCGCGGCGCTTCTTGTCGGTGCCCATGGCCTCCCACACCGCCTCGGAGCTGTAACCCCGGTAGGCGGTCGGCAGGCCCAGGCGCGCCAGCACGGCCGCCACGCGGGGCGCCAGCCCCGGATCGCCGGCGCCCAGCCGCGCGGCCAGCTTTGCCGCGGCCACCAGCCCGATGGCGACGGCGGCGCCGTGGGGCAGGGCGTAGCCGCTCAGCCGCTCGAGGGCGTGGCCAAAGGTATGCCCCAGGTTCAGCGTGGCCCGCACGCCACGCTCATAGGGGTCGGCCTGGACCACGGCCACCTTGACGCCGATGGCGCGGCGGACGATCCAGGGCAGAGGGGCCGGCCCGTGCTCCTCGATCTGCTCGAACAGCAGCGGGTCGCCGATGATGCCCGTCTTGACCGTTTCGGCCAGGCCGTTGGCCAGCTCGGCGGCGGGCAAGGTAGCCAACGCGTCGACGTCGGCCACCACCAGGGCCGGCTGCTTGAAGGCGCCCACCAGGTTCTTGCCCTGAGGCAGGTCGACGCCCACCTTGCCGCCGACGCTGGAGTCGACCATGGCCAGCAGCGTGGTGGGCACCTGCACGAGGGGCACGCCCCGCAGGTAGGTGGCAGCGGCAAAGCCGGCCAGGTCACCGGTGACGCCGCCGCCAAGGGCCAGGACCACACCCTGGCGGTCCAGGCCGGCCTTCAAAAAGGCGCCGTACAGCTCCCGCACCGTGTCCAGCGTCTTGGCTGCCTCGCCGTCCGGCACCTGGCAGACGGCAGGCGCAAAGCCGGCGGCATCCAGGCCCGCCAGCAGCGCCGCGCCGTGCAGGGCCAGGACGGTGGGGTTCGTCACGACCACCGCTGCGCTCGCTGCGCTCGCTACGCTCGCCTCGCGCAGCAGGCCGCCCAAGCGCGACAACAGGCCCCGCCCCAGCCGGATGCGATAGTCCTCGCCCATGCCCGTGACCGGGATGTCGATGGCTGTGGGCGCCTGGTCGTGGACCAGGTCCAGGACCCGAGACGCGACCTCGTCCACGCTCAGGCCCGTGGTATGCACCTGGAGGGGGATGTGGCCGTAGGCCGCTTCTCGCTCGGCCAGGAGGCGCGGGATCTCGCGCGCGGCATCGCCGGCCAGGAGGGGACGGGCGCCGCTGCCCGCGAGCCGGCGCAGGATCTCGTCCGGCGAGGACTGCAGGCAGACAACAGGCCCGCTGGCGGCCAGGATCTCCCGGCTGCCGGCGTTCAGCAGTGCGCCGCCGCCGGTGGCGATGACCAGGCCGTGCCGGGCGGCCAGCTCGCGGCACAGGTCCGCCTCCAGGCGGCGAAAGGCTGCCTCGCCGTCCCCGGCAAAAACCTCGGCGATGGAGCGGCCCGCCCGGGCCTCGATCTCGGCGTCCATGTCGACGAACGGCCGGGCCAGCCGCCTGGCGATCTCGCGGCCGGCGGCCGTCTTGCCCGTGCCCATGAAGCCGGTAAGCACCAGGTTGCTAGAATCGCCAGGGAACATTGTCCATCTCCAGGTCGGCCAGGCGTGCCTGCCGCAGGCCGGCCAGGCGCGGGCGCATCTCGTCCAGGCTGTCGCCGCCCAGCTTTTCCAGGAGGGCATCGGCCAGGACAAAGGCAAGCATCGCCTCGCCGACCACGACGGCGCGCGGCACGGCGCAGATGTCCGAGCGCTCGTAGCGGGTGCCCGCCGGCTGCCCGTTGGCCAGGTCCACGGAGCGCAGCGGGGTGAGCGTGGTGGAGATGGGCTTCATGGCCGCCCGCAGCACAAGAGGCTGGCCGGTGGTCACGCCACCCTCCAGGCCCCCGGCCCGGTTCGTGGCCCGCCGCAGGTCACCCTCCTCGACCAGGATCTCGTCGTGCACCTCGGTGCCCCGCCGGCCGGCGTTCTCGAAGGCCGGGCCCACTTCGGCGCCCTTGATGGCCGGGATGGAGCCCAGGGCGGCCAGCAGCCGGCCGTCCAGCTTGCGGTCCCAGTGCACGTGGCTGCCCAGGCCGGGCGGCACGTCCAACGCGACGACCTCGAACACGCCGCCGAGGGTGTCGCGGCCGGCCATCGCCTGGCGGATGGCGGCGTGCATGGCCGCACCGGCGGCGGGGTCCGGGCAGCGGACGTCGCTCTCCTCGGCCCGGGCAAAGCGCTCCAGGTAGGGCAGGTCGTCGGACAGCGCGGCTCGTACGTGGCCGATCTGCACGACGTAGCCGCCCAGCGTCACGCCCATCTCGGCCAGCAGGCGGCGGCAGACGGCGCCGACGGCCACGCGGGCGGCCGTCTCCCGGGCGCTGGCCCGTTCCAGGGCCAGCCGCAGGTCGCGGTAGCCGTACTTGATGGCCCCGGTCAGGTCGGCGTGCCCCGGCCGGGGCACCGTCATGGGCTTGATGTCGCGATCCTGCCAGTTGGCCCAATCCCGGTTCTCGATGAGCAGAGCGACGGGCGCACCGGTGGTGCGGCCGTTGAGCACGCCGCCGGCCAGGCGCGCCTGGTCGTGCTCGATACGCATCCGCCCGCCGCTGCCCCAGCCCTGCTGCCGACGCCCCAGCTGGGCGTCTATCTCCTCCCCAGTCAGGGGCAGCCCGGCCGGCAGCCCCTCCAGGATGGCGGTCAGCCCCGGGCCGTGGGACTCGCCTGCCGTCAGAAAACGCAGCACCTGTCACCTCCTCACGCCGGCACCAGCCGTACGAAGCGGCGGCGGCCCACCCGGAGCACCTGCCCCCGGGCCTCGACGACGGCGCCCACCTCCTGCACCGGCGTGCCGTCCAGGCTCACACCGCCCTGCTCCACCAGCCGCCGGGCCTGGCTCTTGCTCAGGCACAGGCCGGCGGCCACGAGGAGGTCAGCGATGGGCAGCGGCTCCGCCAAGGCGAAAGAGTGCACCTCTTCTGGAGCCTCGCCCTGCTGGTGCACCCGTTCAAAGTTGCGCGCGGCAGCCCTGGCTGCCTCGGCGCCGTGGAAGCAGTCCACGATCTCCCACGCCAGCCGCTTCTTGGCCGCCATGGGGTGCAGCTCGCCGCTCGCCAGCCCGGCGTCGACCTCGGCCACCTGGGGCGGGGTCCAGCGGGTCACCAGGCGAAAGTAGCTGCCCATGGCCCCGTCGGGCAGGCTCATGACCTTGCCGTACATGGCCTCCGGCGGCTCGCAGATGCCGATATAGTTGCCCATGCTCTTGGACATGCGCGCCTGGCCGTCGGTGCCCACCAGGATGGGGAAGGTCAGGCACACCTGGGGCCGCTGTCCCAGGGCTTCCTGGAGCTTGCGCCCGGCCAACAGGCTGAAGAGCTGCTCCGTGCCGCCGATCTGGACGTCGGTCTCCATGGCCACGGCGTCGTAGCCCTGCAGCATCGCGTAGAACAGCTCGTGCAGCCACACCGGGTCGCCCCGCTCCATCCGCTGGCCAAAGCTCTCCCGGGCCAGGAGCTGCTGCACCGTAAAGTTGCCGGCCAGCCGGATGAGGGCGGCCAGGTCGAGGCGGCCGAGCCACTCGCTGTTGTAGCGCACGCGAGTGCGCGTCCGGTCCAGGATCTGGAAGGCCTGCTCGGCGTAGGTGCGGCTGTAGGCGGCGATCTGCTCCGGGCTCAGCTGCGGCCGCAGGCCGTCCTTGTCGCTGGGATCGCCCACGAGCGTGGTAAAGTCGCCGATGAGAAAGGTCACCTCGTGGCCCAGGTCCTGGAACTGCCGCAGCTTGCGCATGGTGATGGTGTGACCCAGGTGCAGGTCTGGCTTCGTGGCGTCGTACCCGCAGTAGACGCGCAGAGGGCGGCCCTCCGCCAGGCGCCGGCGCAGCTCGCCGGCCATGGCCTCGCCGATGTGTGGGTCCCCGAACTCGGTGCCCTGCATGAGCAGGGCCACCTGATCTTCCAGCTCGTCTGCCATCTCTCCTACCTCCTCAACACTCGCCCGGACCGTGGCGGGGGATGTTTGGACCACGAATTGCGCGAAAGGGACGAAAGGCGCGAAAAGGGGCGCTCTCCTTTCGTCGATCTCGCGCGATTTCTGGCCTTCGCGAACCGGAGGCGTTCTTGGCTTGATGCGTATGGATTGTCGTCCGCGCAGAGCGACGGGCCGGCAGCCATTGTGCTCGCGGCTGGCCGGTAGATCCGCCGCCAACCAGAGCTCGGGATCACCAGATCCGGAGGCAGCAGACTGGGCGGGCCACCACAGACAATCCAACGGCCGTGCATCTTGCCTGTACCTATGCCGAGGCCTCAAGGGCCTGCTGTGCCGCGGCGCGCATGACCTCCAGGGGCGCCGGCTGCCCCGTCCATAGCTCGAACGCCAGCGCGCCCTGGTGGACCAGCATGCCCAGCCCGCCCACCGCCACCGCGCCGGCTGCCCGGGCCCGCGCCAGAAGCCGCGTCTCGGCCGGCCTGTAGACCAGGTCGTACACCGTCCAGTGGGCGGGAAGGGGCAACGGCGCGGGCCAGGGCGAGGCTCCCGCGTGGGCGCCCATGCCCAGCGACGTGGCGTTGACCAGCAGGTCGACGGCGTCGGGCCGGACCTCGTCCGGCGACGAGACGGCCCGCACCGGCCCGCGGCCCGCCGCCATCTTGGCCAGCTCGGCCGCCCGCGCGGTGGTGCGGTTATAGATCGCCACGGCGCAGCCGGCGGACGCCAGGGCGTGGACCACCGCCCGGGCCGCTCCCCCGGCGCCCAGGACCAGGGCCGTGGCGCCCGCCGGCTCGAAACCCGCCTCCCGCAGGGCGGCCAGGAAGCCGGCGGCATCGGTGTTGTGGCCGGCCCAACCGGTCAGCGCGCCTTCGCCCTCCAACAGCAGCGTGTTCACCGCGCCGATGGCCCGCGCCTCGCCCGCGACCCGCGCCAGGAAGGGCAGGACCGCCTGCTTGTGGGGCACGGTCACGTTGGCCCCCCTATACCCCTGCCCGGCGAGACCGTCGAGGACGCGGCCCACCTCGCCGGGCGGCGCAGGCAGCCGGTCATAGTGCCAGGCGAGCCCCAGCGCCCGGAAGGCGGCGTTCTGCATGGCCGGCGACAAGCTCTCCTCCACCGGCCAGCCGATGATGCCGGCGCGCGCTGTGCCCTGGGTCATGGCGCGAGCCGCCCACCCATCCCGGCCAGCAGTGCCTCGAACCCCGGGAAGGAATCGGCGATGCAGGCGCAGTCGCGCACCAGCGTCTCGCCCTCGGCTACGAGCCCGGCGACGACGAGGGCCATGGCCAGGCGGTGGTCGCCGTGGCTGTTCACGGCTGCGCCGCGCAGCGGGGTCGGACCGCGCACCACAAACCCGTCGGGCCGGGCTTCGATGTCGGCCCCCAGGGTTCGCAGTTCCTGCACGGTCGTGGCCACCCGGTCGGTCTCCTTGACGCGCAGCTCGGCCGCGTCGCGCACGACGGTCTCACCCCGGGCCTGTGTCGCGACCACGGCCAGGACCGGCAGCTCGTCGATGGCCCGCACCACCACGTCGCCGCCGACCTCGACGCCCTCTAGCTCGGCACTGCGCACCGCCAGATCGGCGACCGGCTCGCCTCCCACGCTGCGCTCGCCCTGCACCTCGATCTCGGCGCCCATGGCCCGCAGCAGGTCGAGCAGCCCGGTGCGGGTGGGGTTGGTGCCGACGCCCTCCAGGACGACGCGCGAGCCGGGCACCAGCGTCGCCGCCGCCAGGAGAAAGGCGGCCGAGGAAAAGTCGCCGGGGACGGCCAGCTCCAGTGCCGTCAGGCCTGCTGCCGGGCTCACGCGCACACCGTGCCCTTCCCGCCCGGTGCCGGCCTCCGGCCACGTGGCCACCTGCGCGCCCATGGCCCGCAGCATCCGCTCGGTGTGGTCGCGGGCAGGCCCGGGCACGTGCAGGGTGGTGGGACCGCCGGCAACCAGGCCGGCCAGGAGCAGGGCACTTTTTACCTGGGCGCTGGCGACCGGCAGGCTGTAGTCGATGCCGCGCAGCGTGCCGCCGTGGATGGCCAGGGGCGGCAGCCGGCCGCCATCGCGGCCCAGGACGGTGGCGCCCATGAGGCGCAGGGGCTCTGCCACACGGGCCATGGGCCGCCGGCGAAGCTGCTCGTCGCCGCTGAGGATGGTGGCAAAGGGCTGACCGGCCAGGATGCCGGCCAGGAGGCGCATCGTCGTCCCAGACCGGCCACAGTCCAGAACGTCATCGGGCTCGCGCAGGGCCAGGCCGCGGCCGCGCACCCGCAGCTCGGTGGGCGATAGGACCTCGACCTCGGCACCCAGGGCCTGCACTGCTCGCAGGCTGGCCTGGCAGTCGCCGCCGGGCAGGAAATTGCTCACCCGGGTGGTGCCGCGGGCCAGGGCGCCGAGGAGGAGCGCCCGGTGCGAGATCGACTTGTCGCCCGGCAGCGCTGCCCGGCCGCGCAGCGGCGGCCCAGGACAGGCGCGGATGTCGGTCATGGAAACATCTCCCTTCGCTTCTGGCGCATGGCCTCCAGGGCCTGACGCAGCCCGTCCTCGTCGCCGCCGGCCAGGAGGCGCGCCAGCCGCTCGAGCTGAGCGCCGAACACCTCCACGGCGCGCAGCACCTCCTCCCGATTCGTGAGGAGGATGTCAAGCATCATCGTCACGTCGCTGCCCGCCACCCGCGACGTGTCGCGAAAACCGCCGGCCACGATCTGCCATGCGGCGGGATCGGCCGAGGTAGTCGCGTCGGCTGTGGCTACCAGGCCGCAGGCGAGCAGGTAGGGCAGGTGGCTCAGGGTGGCCACCAAAAAGTCCTGCCGCTCGGGGGCCAGCACCAGCGGCTGAGCGCCGGCGGCCCGTGCCAGGGCACAGCCGAGGTCCACGGCGGCCGCCGACGTGCGGGCCAGGGGGCTGAGGATGAAGGTGCAGCCGGTGTAAAGGCCCGGGTCCGCGGCGTCCAGGCCCGAGACCTCCTTGCCGCACATCGGGTGGGCGCCCAGGGGCTGGACTTCCGCCGGCAGGTCGCCCATGGCGGCCACGATCTCGGCCTTGGTGCTCCCCAGATCCATGAGCAGGCAGCCGGGTGCCAGGAGGGGTCCGATGGCCGGCAGTTGCCGCAGAATGGCCCGCACCGGCAGGGCCAGGACGACGACATCCGCAGCCTGCAAGCCCTCGGCCAGGTCGACGGTCGCGTGGTCGACCAGGCCCCGCTCGCGGGCTGCCTGGACGGCCTCCGGCCGGCGGGCGACACCCACCACGGACCGGCACCTGCCGCGCAGCGCCCCGGCCAGGGAGCTGCCCATGAGTCCCAGGCCGACGACGCTCACCTGGCAGTCTTCCAGGCTACGTTCCACGTCACAGCTCCCGGCCCACGGCCTGCGCCACGGCGCTCACCTGGCCCATTAACCGCCGGAAGACTTCGGGCTTGAGCGACTGGGCGCCGTCGGACATGGCCTGCTCTGGGTGGGGATGGACCTCGATGATCAGCCCGTCGGCACCGGCGGCCACAGCCGCCATGGACGTGGCCGTCACCAGCTCCCACTTGCCCGTGGCGTGGCTGGGATCGACGATGACGGGCAGGTGCGTAAGCTGCTTGAGCAGCGGCACGGCATTGATGTCCAGGGTGTTGCGCGTGTACTTCTCGAAGGTCCGAATACCCCGCTCGCAGAGGACGATGCGGTCGTTGCCGTGGGAGAGGATGTACTCGGCCGACATCAAGAGCTCTTCCACCGTCGACATCATGCCCCGCTTCAGCAGCACCGGCCGCTGCGACTCGCCCACGGCGTGGAGCAGGGCATAGTTCTGCATATTGCGGGCGCCGATCTGCAGCATGTCGGCGTAGGCGGCGACGAGGGGCACATGCTCGGGCGAGATGACCTCCGTGACGACGGGCAGGCCCGTGTCCTCGCGGGCGCGGGCCAGGAGCTTGAGCCCCTCCTCGCCCAGGCCCTGGAAGCTGTAGGGCGAGCTGCGGGGCTTGAAGGCGCCGCCGCGAAGCATGTGGGCTCCCGCCTCCCGCACGGCCCTGGCAGCCTCCAGGATCTGTCCCTCGCCCTCCACGGCGCACGGACCGGCCAGGACCAGCAGCCTCTTGCCTCCGAAGGAGATGCCGTTAACGGGCACGACCGTGTCCTGGGGGTGGAAGTCGCGACTGGACAGCTTGAAGGGCCGCAGGACGGGCACCGCTCGGTCCACGCCGTCCAGCAGCTCAAGCTGCTCGCGGTCCAGCGGCCGGCCGTTGCCAATGATGCCGATGATGGTCCGCTCCTGGCCCTCGGAGATGTGGACCTGGCAGCCCATCTGCTCGATGCGCGCGGTGACGTTCACGATCTGGCCACGCGTGGCATCCGCTTTCATGATGATAATCATGGGTGCACCTTCCCTCACTTCCCGTTCTGGTCTTCCTCGGCGAGGTCATCTGGCAGCGGCGTCGTCGCTGCCGGATACGAGCCGAGAAGCTTGACAAACGATGCCCGCCGCAGCAGGCCCACGAGGGCCGCCTCGCACACGGTGTCGCGGCAGTGCCCCTCAAAGTCGAGGTAAAAGATGTACTGCCACGGCTGGTTCAGCCGCGGGCGCGACTCGAGCTTGGAGAGGTTGATACCCCGCTGGGCAAACTCGCCCATGCATTCGTACAGCGCTCCCGGATGGTGGCGGACGCCAAAGACCAGCGACGTCTTGTTGCGCTGGGCACGGGGCGGGTCCTGCAAGCTCAGGACGAAAAAGCGGGTATAGTTCTGCCTGGAATCCTCGATGCCATAGTCCAGCTCCTCCAGCCCATACAACTGGCCGGCCAGGCGGCTGGCGATCACCGCCACGTCAGGCTCGGGCTCCGCGCTGAGGTCGCGGGCGCTGCCTGCCGTGTCGTACGCCGTCTCCGCGACCCAGCCGCGGTCGGCCAGGTACCGCTCCGACTGCGCCAGGGCCTGCGAATGCGACCGCACCCGGCGTATGGCTTCGACTGCGGTCCCGGGCGCGGCCAGAAGGGCGTGGCGCACGCGAAAGATGATCTCGCCGCCCACCCGCAAGTCGTGGTTGAGGAGCAGGTCATACGCCTCGTAGATAGAGCCCGCGGTCGAGTTCTCCACGGGCAGCACGCCATACTCGGCCTGCCCCGTCACCACCGCATCAAAGATGCCCCGCAGGGTACGGCAGGTGACCGTCGTGACCTCTGTCCCGAAAAACTGGTGGATGGCCTCTTCGGAATATGCGCCCTTCTCGCCCTGAAACGCGATCCTCTTCATCTTTTCCTCCTCCAGATTGTGATTCGCTAGGTCCCGGCAAGCTCGTCCCGGCCTTCCAGGTCCGGCCGCAGGCCGGCCGCGCCGCGCAGGTAAACGTGCCGCACCTCGGCCTGGCTCCTGCCCGTGTTCCAGTGGAGCAGCACCCGCACGCAGCGGGGCAGGCTGCCCGGCACCGGGATTTCCCTGGCGTCGAGGAGGGGTACCTGCGCCCAGCCAATCTGCCGGGCGGCCTGTGCCGGAAAGGCAGCGTCCAGGTCGGGCGTGACGGTGAAAAAGGCGCTGGCCAGGTCCTCGGCCGCCAGGCCGTTGGCCTCCACGATCCGGGCCAGCAGCTCGGCGGTGGCCGCCAGGATGGCTTCGGCTGTATTCGCCTCGGCCGTCGTCGCGCCGCGTACTCCTCGACAGGGCATGATCCCCTCCTTAACTGCACGTTGTTGCGCAAAGCAAAACGAGCGTGGGCCGGTGGCTCCACGCTCGCTTGGTTGGTCCTGATTTGCTCGATCTAGCCGGCTAGATCCCTCCCGCGCGTCGTGCCACCGCCCCCGACCGGGGCATAAAAATAGAAAGAATAGGCCAGTGCCAAGGGCGCGCGGCGAGGAGAGAACCCGGAGCCAAAGGCACCGGAAGGAGGTGCGCTATCAAGATCGTGGCATTCCCGCTGGCCGGGCACGGTCCCCTCCTGTAAAACGTGGCGGCATCATAGCACACAACCCGGAATTTGTCAAAATCCCCTTTGCAGCCCTGGCGGGGCAGGGCCGAGGGCTCTCTATTGCGTTGGGCCTGGAGGCCGCGGCCCAGCGTAGAGTGCCACGACTTGGGCCGCATAGTCGGCCACGCTCAGCCGCAGCGGCAGGGGCGTGAGGACCTCCAGGGCGGCGCCGAGCCCGAGGAGGCGGCTGCGGGCGGTCTCCAGGCTGTCGAACGACAGGCAGACGGTGGCCCAGCCGGCAGGATCGCGAGCGGTCTCGGCGGCGGCCTCGACCGGGACCTGGACGGCGGATCCGAAGAGCTGGGGCAGCCAGGGGAGGATGCCGGGCGCAACGCGCACCGTGACCGGATAGCGTGTGCGCTGGCCCTCGCGCTCAGCCCGCCAGCCGGCCCAGAAGGCGGCCAGGTCAAACCCGGCGGGCCTCTCGAACGACTCGCCCGTGATCCTGGCAGCCAGCAGGCGAGCGACGCGGTACACGCGCCGCCGGCCGCCTGCACTGCATACCAGGTGCCAGTCACCTGCAAGGCTCACCAGGCCCAGCGGATCGACCAGGCGCTCAGCGCTGATCGTGCCCGGGCTGCCCGGTACTCGGTGCGTGAGCCACAGCCGGCGATCGGCCCACACTGCCTGCTTGAGCACCGGGAGGTGCGGCACCGCCTCGTGGGCCGGCTCATCGCCCGACCAATCGAGGTGGACACGCTGCCGGACCCAGGCCTCTTCCTGCCGGCGCTCGGCGGGCAGCGCGGCACTTAGCTTGAGCAGGGCGGCTTTGAGCTCGCTGCCCAGGCCCAGCTGGACGAGCGCCGCCGGGAGGGCCGTCACGAATAGGGCCCGCACTTCGGCGTCCGTCAGGCCGGTGAGCGTGGTGCGATAGCTGTCCAGGAGCGCGCAGCCGCCTCCCGGGCCCCGCTCGGCGTACACGGGCACACCCGCCGCGCTCAGAGCGTCCAGGTCCCGGTAGATGGTGCGGACCGAGACCTCCAGCTCGTTCGCCAGGGCCGCGGCCGTCACCCGGCCGCGGGCTTGCAGGATCATCAGCAGCGACAACAGTCGATCGGCGCGCATTTTTGCCTCCAGGACAATCCGCTGGATTGTCCTCGCATGTGCTCGTATTCTACCGGGAATTCCTGACAAGAGATGTCAGGTATGGTGCGGTAGAATAGAGCTCAATCAACCATGGAGGGGAACGATGGACGAGTTACAGGTGTGGATCGAGCGCCTGCCAGACAGGCGGGTGGCGAGCGTGCACGGCTTCGGGCAGCAGCCCGAGACCAAGGCCTGGGACAAGCTGCACGCCTGGGCGGGGCCGCGCGGGTTGTTAAAAGATCCGGAACAACACCGGATCTATGGCTTCAACAACCCGAACCCCTCACCCGGCAGCCCGAACTATGGCTACGAGTTCTGGATCGACGTCGAGGCCGATACTCCCCTGGGCCCGGATGGCGACGCGACCGTCAAGGATGTGCAGGGCGGCATGTATGCCGTCACCCGCTTCGAGGGCCGCGGCGAAGAGATGCCGCCCGTGTGGCAGCGGCTGCTGATGTGGGGCGAGAACAGCCGCTACCGCCTTGCCACACACCAGTGGCTGGAAAAGCACGTGGCAGTGTCCGGCGACGTGCTGGAGCTCGACTTGATGCTGCCCATCGCGGAATAAGCCGTACTGCTTGCAGGTGGGGCGCACCGGCCGGAGGGGCACCCCACCTGCGCGCCAGTTTAGACAAGGGCGGTAAGCCATGGTATACTGCAACGCGGCTTGCCTCGCGCCGCCGCGCGGCCGCGGTGGCCGGATCGAGCCAGGAGGAGCCATGGCCAGGAGCGATTTGAACGACGAGCTGTTGCGCCGTCGCCGCCAGGTGCAGCAGGGGGGTGGCCCCGAGGCGATTGAGCGCCAGCACGCCAAGGGAAAACAGACGGCCAGGGAGCGGATCGACGCCTTGGTCGATGCCGGCACCTTCCAGGAGGTCGACCCCTACATCACCCAGCGCCACACGGCCTTCGGGCTGGATCAAAAGCGCTGCCCGGGCGACGCCGTAGTGGTCGGTTTTGGCCGCGTGGACGGCCGGCCGGTCGCGGTCGCGGCCCAGGACTTTACCGTCATCGGCGGCTCCTTTTCGGAGGCCCAGGCCCAAAAGGTCTGCCAGGTTCTCGACCTGGCGCTGAAGGCCGGCACCCCCTTTGTGGCTCTAAACGATTCGGTCGGGGCACGCATCCAGGAGGGCGTCTGGAGCCTGGCCGGCTACAGCGAGCTCTTCTGGCGCAACACGCAGGCCAGCGGCGTGATCCCGCAGATCAGCGTCATGCTCGGTCCCTGTGCCGGGGGCTCGGTCTATTCCCCGGGCCTGACCGACTTTGTCATCATGACCGAGGGCATGAGCCACATGTTCATCACCGGGCCCGAGGTGATCAAGACGGTGACAGGCGAGCAGGTCGATTTCGAGACCCTGGGCGGGGCACAAACGCACGCCGCGTTGAGCGGCGTGGCCCATTTCGTGGCGGCAGACGAGGCAGAGGCTCTGGCCCTGACCCGCCGCCTGCTGAGCTACCTGCCGTCCAACAACGCCGCCCCACCGGCGCGCATGCCCTCGAGCGACGACCCGGGCCGGGCAGACCCCGGGCTCGATACGCTCGTCCCGCTGGAAGATTCCGAGTCGTACGACATCCGCCAGGCCATTACCGCCATCTTTGACCTGGGCAGCTTCTTCGAGGTCCAGGCCCGCTATGCGCCCAACGCGGTTGTCGGCTTTGCCCGGCTCCACGGCGAGGTAGTGGGTGTCGTGGCCAACCAGCCGGCCTGGCTGGCCGGTGTGCTGGATATCAACGCCTCGGACAAGATTGCCCGGTTTGTGCGCTTCTGCGATGCCTTTCACGTGCCGCTCGTGACCTTCGTGGACTGCCCCGGCTTCATGCCGGGCACGGTCCAGGAGCACGGCGGTATCATCCGTCACGGGGCCAAGATCGTGTATGCTTATTCGGAGGCGACGGTGCCCAAGTTGTGCGTCGTGACGCGCAAGGCCTACGGCGGCGCCTACATCGTCATGAGCAGCAAATACATCCGCACCGACCTGGTCTATGCCTGGCCGACGGCCGAGATCGCCGTGCTGGGGGCCGAGGGAGCCGTCAACATCCTCTACCGCAAGCACCTGGCCGAGGCGCAGGATGCCGCGGCCCGCGAGCGGTTCGTCGCCGAGTTCCGGGAGCAATTCGGCAGCCCGTATGCCGCGGCGGCGAGCGGGCACGTGGACGACGTCATCCTGCCCAGCGAGACGCGGGCGCGACTCATCGCCGCCCTGGACTATTTGCGCGACAAGCAGGTGGCGACCGTGCCCAAAAAGCACGGCTGCATGCCGCTGTAGACGCGCGCAGCGGACAAGCGGTGCCACTACCAGAATGGAAGAAGGAGCGCACGAGGGGGCGATGCAGGGCTGGAAGACTCTGTCCAGGCGCGTGATCCTGGACCACGGCAGGTTTCTCAAGGTCGAAGAACACAGCGTGAAGCTGCCCGACGGCCGGGTCATCGACGACTGGCCCTGGTTAAAGACGCCCGACTTTTGCAATGTCGTCGCCGAAACCGAGGACGGGCGGGTTATCTGTTTCCGCCAGGTCAAGTATGCCATCGAGGGTACATCGCTGGCGCCCGTGGGGGGCTACCTGGAGCCGGACGAAGAGCCGCTGGCCGGGGCGCAGCGTGAGCTTCTCGAGGAGACGGGTTACCGGGCCGCGGAGTGGATCCCGCTGGGCGCCTACCCGGTGGACGGCAACCGGGGGGCCGGCACGGCCTACCTGTTCCTGGCCCGGGCCGCCCGCCGGGTCGCGGAGGCTCAGGCCGATGACCTGGAGGAGCAGGAGTTGCTGCTCCTATCGCGCGACGAGCTGCGGGCGGCCCTCCTCGACGGCCGGTTCCGGGCGCTTCCCTGGATGGCTGCCGTTGCCCTGGCGCTCCACCGGCTGGAGGCTGGAGAGTGAACAACTCCCTGGTTGTCGCCCTGGCGATTACCGTCGCCGGCATGGGGCTGCTCTTTCTGGCCCTGGGCTTTTTCTATGGCCTCCTGACCTTGATCTCGTCGCTGCTCCAGGACAAGGCGCCGCCGGTTGCAGAAGTGGAAGCAGTGGAGCAGGCCGCTGCTGAGCGACCGGCAGAGGAGGAGGCGATGCTCCAGGCAGCGGCTATTGCCGTGGCCCTGGCCCGGGCCGAGACGGAAGGCAAGCCGGCACTCGCGCCTGCCGGCGCCGGCGTCGACTCCCTTAGCCCCTGGTGGAGCCAGCACCAGGGCAGCCGCATGGCCGCCGGCTCGAGCCCGTGGAGGAGACCATGAAGACCTATCGGATCACCGTGGAAGGCCAGACCTTTGACATCCAGGTACGGAGTGACCCCCGGGCGAGCCATGTCGAGGTCGAGGTCAACGGCATCCCGCTGACCGTGGCCGTGGAGAGCCTGTTGCGCGAGCCCTCTGCCCAGGAAACAAACTCCCCGGTGGTGGCGGTTCCTGCCTCAGCCGCGTCGCCCATCAGCGCCACCCAGGTGGCCTTCGCCACGCCCGCGGCCAACTCGGTTACGGCCCCCCTGCCCGGGCTCGTCAAGCGGATCGCCGTGCAGCCCGGCCAACGCGTGGCCGCCGGCGAGGCGCTGCTGGTGATTGAAGCGATGAAAATGGACAACGTGCTGCGTGCCGGGCGCGACGGCGTGGTGGCCAAGGTCCATGCCGTCGAGGGGCACCAGGTGGCCCACGGCGCGCCCCTCCTCGAGTACCAGGCCTGAGGCTCGGCGGCGTTGCTCGGACGCGATCAGAAGGAAAGCTGTGTCCAGTCTACGCTCGCGCAGGTGCCGCACACGAGCAGGATAAAGATGCAGAGCATGATCGTGCCGCAGCCGAAGGCGCCGCACGACGCTCCCCGCCCAAAGCCGAACCGCCTCTGAAAGAAGTCGAACACGGCGCTGATGATCGCCAGGCGCAAGAGCCCGCCCAGGCAACCCGGTCGTTCGTTCATGAGAAATCGACCTCCACGTGAAATGAAAACGTCAAGAGATCTCGCTCTCCCTTGACGTTTATACGTCCCAACGCAGCCCCGGTTGCGCTAGAAGGCCATGCCTAGCATCTCGATGGACCGGGTGGCAAACTCTATGAAGGGTTGTGGGTAGAGGCCCACCACGAGAATGGCTATGCCTGCGATCAGGAGTCCGGCCCTTTGCCCCATGGGCACCGCGATGTCGGCCGCGCCCTCTTCCGCCGGCTCAAAGAACATCCAGCGCGCGACGTTCAGGTAGTAATAGGCGGCGATGGCGCTGGTGACAATGCCGACGATGGCGAGGGTCAGGGTCTGGGGTGTGTTGAACTGGATGGCCGAGCCAAAGACGGCCAGCTTTCCCAGGAAACCGCCGGTGCCCGGGATGCCGGCCAGCGACAGCAGCCCCAGGAACAACACGCCGGCGATGAGCGGGGAGCGCTTGACCAGGCCGCGCATGTCCGAGATCTCGGTCTTGCCCGTGGTGCTCTCGAAGGCGATGACGGCCGCAAAGACCGCCAGGTTGGTGAACAAGTAAGCGAACAGGTAGAACAGCGTGCCGTTGATGCCCAGGAACGAGCTCTCCACGTCCAAGGTCAGGCACACAAAGCCGATGATGATATAGCCCGCCTGGGCGATGCTGGAGTAGGCCAGCATGCGCTTGACGTTCGTCTGCCGCAGGGCGATGAGGTTGCCCAGGGCCATGGAGATGATGGACAGGGCCATGAGAAAGGCCATCCAGCCAATGTCCCAGCGAAAGGCGGGCAGCGCGGTCAGAAACACGCGCATCAGGATCGCAAACCCGGCGGCCTTGGACCCCACCGACAGAAAGGCCGTCATGGGCGTGGGAGCACCTTCGTAGGTATCGGGTGCCCACTGGTGGAACGGCGCCAACACGATCTTGAAGCCAAAGCCGGCCAGGAGCAGCACGATGGACCCCACCGCCAACCATTGCAGGCTGGGGTCGCCGGCGGCCACAAAGCGGGCGATGCCGGCCAGGCTCGTGGTGCCGGAGGCGCCGTAGAGCAGCGACATGCCGTAGAGCATGACGGCCGAAGTGACGGCCCCGTACAAAAAGTACTTGAGGCCCGCCTCGCTGGACTTGACGTCGTCGCGCAGGTAGCCGGCCAGGACGTAGGAGGTGATGCTCAGGAACTCCATGGCCAGATAGAGAGAGATGAGGTTTGTGCCCGCCGCAGCGAGCGAGATCGCCAGCCCGGCAAAAACGAGCAGGGCGTAAAACTCGCCGCGGAAAGGCGTGCGCCCCTGGAGATAGGGCACCGCCGCGAGGATGACCAGCGCCACCGTGCCGATGGCGATCACCTTGAAGAACAGCGCAAAGGGATCCACGGCCATCATGCCCAGGACGGGCGTGGGCGGCACCTGCCACAGCCATACCGTGGCTGCCAACGCCAAGGCCAGCCCCGCCAGGGCCAGTCCCGGGATCCAGACCGTCTTGGCTTTTTCGTCGCTCCAGATCAGGTCGGCCACCAGCACGGCGAGGCCGGTGAGCAGCAAAACCAGTTCGGGTGAAAGCAGTTTCAGGGTTTCACCTAGGGTCAACACTCACCTCCTACCCGCCAAAGAGGGCCGTGGTAAAGCTGTTGAAAAAGTTGACAAGGGGAGTCGGGTAGACGCCAAAGCCGATCATGAAGATGACCAGTGGCCAGAGCGTTACCTTCTCGAAGGACAGCATGTCGGTCAGAATAGCACCGTGGGTGACCTCCTCCCACTTCTCGGGCGAGAACTCGCCCAGAAAGACGTACTGGATGATCTTCCACAGGATGTAGGCCGCGGTGACAATGATCCCCAGGACACCGATGGCGGCGAACCAGGGCATGATCTCGAAGGCACCCCGGAAGACAAAGAACTCGGCCCAGAAACCGGCCAGCCCCGGCAGCCCCAGGCTTGCCAGCGCGGTGACCATAAAGATGCCATAGTAGTAGGGCGTCATTTTGCTCAGCCCGCCAAAGTCCTGCAGGTCGCGCGTGTGCGCCCGCTCGTAGATGACGCCCACCAGGAAGAACAGCCCGCCGGTGATGATGCCGTGGGTGAACATCTGCATCGCGGCACCATTGACGGCCATGGCCGCGGCATCTTCCTGACCTGCGACCTGCCAGGCCGCGGCGCCGGCCGCCAGGCCGAGCATCACGTAGCCCATGTGGCTCACGGAGGAGTAGGCGATGAGGCGCTTGAGATCCCACTGGGCCATGCACACCAGCGCCCCATAGATGATGCTCAACAGGGCCAGGATGGGGATGATCGGCACTTCCCGGCTATAGAACTGGAACTGCTCGGGGAAGATGGGCAGGGCGATGCGGACCATGCCAAAGGCTCCCAGCTTCAGGAGGATGCCGGCCAGGATGACGCTGCCGGCCGTGGGTGCGGCGGTGTGCGCGTCGGGCAGCCAGGTGTGGAAAGGCCAGAGGGGCACCTTGATGGCAAAGGCCACGAAGAACGCCCAGAAGGCGGCGGTCGCCAGGATCGAGTTGCCGCCAAAAACCTGCCCCAACACCCCGTTCACTCCCAGGCCCTGCGAAAGCTCCACGATGTCAAAGGTGCCGTGGAAGAAGTAGAGGCCCAGGATGGCCAGCAGCATAAACACGCTGCCGGCCAGCGTGTAGAGAAAGAACTTTATTGCCGAGTATTGGGGGCGGTCTTTGGCCTGGCCCCAGATGCCGATGAGCAGGTACATGGGCACCAGTCCGATTTCCCAGAAGACGTAAAAGAGGACCAGGTCCAGCGAGATGAACACCCCGAACATGCCCATCTGCAGGAGCAAGAAGAGCAAAAAGAACTCTTTTACGCGCCGCGTGATAGTGATCGAGGAGTAGATCAGGCTCAGCGTCGTCAACAGGGCCGTCAGGAAGATGAGCGGAATGCTCAGCCCATCGGCACCGACGTGGTAGTTGACGTTGATGGCCGGGATCCACGGCGCCAGGAGCTCGAACTGGATGCCAGCGGCTGCCTGGTCGTAGACGAACCAGAGATAAACGGACAGCACCAGGGGGATCACGCTGAGGCCGGTGGCCAGGTTCTTGATCGTGCGCTCATCCTCGGACGGGATGAATAGGATGAGCAACACGCCCAGCAGCGGCATAAAGGTGATGATCGTGAGCAGATACTCCATCTAGATCCTCCTCGATACAATGTCGAATGTTTGCTAGGCGCGAATAAGGAACAGGGCCAGCAGCAGCACGACGGTCACGGCGGCCACCAGCAAATAGTTTTGCACTTTCCCGGTCTGTGTTGCGCGCATGAACTCGCCCATCCAGCCCGTGGCCCGCCCCACGCCGTTGACGGCACCGTCTACGAGAGGGCTATCGATGGCCCGCCGCAGCCAGTCGGAGAGCCACCGCCCAAAGCGGCCCACAGAGTCTACGATGGGATCTATGACGAACTTGTCGTCAAAGGCAAAGGCCACCTGGGCCAGGCGGATGGTGGGCCGGACGATGAACTTCATGTAGATCTCGTCAAAGTAGTACTTGTTCTTCAGCAGGGTGTAGACAAAGCCGAGGGGTTTCTGCAGGGGATCGACCGGCACCGTCAGCGGCTTGCGCCCATAGATAACCCAGGCAATGGCCCAGCCGGCCACCGCGACCCCGATAGAGATGCCGGCGACGAGTGGGTTGAACTCGGCGTGCGCTATGCGTTCTCCCAGGATCTCGGCCTCTTCTCCCAGGAGCTGGTAGAACTGATTTGCCCAGGGTGTGCCGGCCAGGCCCAACAGGGTGGCAAAGGCGGCCAGGATGGCCAGCGGCCAGGTC
>JBFYTF010000414.1:0-6594 GCA_041300865.1 Anaerolineae bacterium | reverse complement strand
CACCTGGCGGCCGTCCAGGCGGAACGGGCCTGACATCGGCCTCGCTGCGGCCGGCGTCGACGTCCACGAGCGCGGGTCCGTAGTCGTCGACGAGCAGCAGCGCACGCCGGCGGCCTCGATCTCTCGATCCACGCCCACCCCGGCTGGGCGATCCTCCAGGCGCGCCGCTTTCTCGATGCAGGTGCCTGCATGATCATGGTCGAGTCTGAGGGCATCACCGCGAGCGTCATCAGCTGAAGCCCTCACTCTTCCGCGCGTGCAGCAGCCGGAGCACCCACGTAATCAACTTGTAACCTCTTTGTCACGACTCTGTAAGCCGTCCACGGTATCATTTGAGTCACAAAGCTTCTCGCCGCCGAGAACCCATCCAGTCCGCCTCCAAACTTCGACCAACTGTCCTAACCTTGCCAACTCGATCCCGCCCGCCACTTCGACCCGCCCGTGGTAGAATAAAGTGATACCTCCGTCTCGGCGCTGTTCCGGCGTCCCGAATCGGTGGTGCGCGGAAGCATCGCGCTTCCGTGTTGTCCGTAGGGCCACTCCGGCCCGCAAGTTGACAGGAGCAAACACCATGACACCGCTACAAACCGTATGGAGGAAAGCAGCCGGCCTCCTCATTCTGGCTGCACTGCTGTTCGCCGCCGGCGCCGCACCGGCACTTGCCCAGGGACAGACCTTCGAGCTTACCCAGGGCTGGTACGAGGGCCGTGCCACCTACTATTATGACTTTGGTGCCAACACCCAGGCCACCGGCAACGGTCAGGGCGTTGCCACGGCACCGATCTACGTCCCCATCACGGGCATGGACGCCGAGGGCAACCCGCAGATGGTCGCAGGGCAGCACAACATCGTGGGCGTCGTGCCCGGCGATGAGGGTTATTCTGACCTCTGGGCGGTGACGTTTGTCACTGTGCCCGCGGACTATGAGGCCAACACCTTCACATCTGTGCAGCAGGTGCTCGACAGCGGTTACGAGCTGACCTCGCCCGGCGTCTATGTCAACTGCCCGATCGTGCCCGAGGGCTCGACGCTGGCCGAAGGCGGCGCGCCATTGGTGCAGGGGTGGTACGAGGGCGAGCCGATCTACTACTTTGACTTTGGCCCGAACCCGCGCACGAGCGCGCCCATCTATGCCTTTATCACCGGCCTGGATGACGAGGGCAACCCTCAGTTCGTCGAGGGCCAGCACAATGTCATCGGCGTCATTCCCGGCGACGCGGGCTATAGCGATTTCTGGTGGGTCAACTTGGTCGTCGTGCCTGAAGGCTACGAGGCCAACTCCATCACCAGCGTCGAAGAGGTCATGGCATCGGGCTATGAGATGAGGCAGCCCGGGCTGCTGGTCAACTGCCCCGTTCTACGCACCGACGAGGCCACGGCCGCAGGCGCTGTGGACGAGGGCCAGGCCGCGGCCCAAGAGGAAACCGCACCTGAAAGCCTGCCTACGACCGGGGGGAGCGACATCCGCGTGCCCCTGCTCGTGATCGCCGGCATCGCTGCCGTGGCTTTTGGGCTGCTCGGCTTGGCCGCGTCCCGCAGACAACGCCGCGACGCGCGGTAACTCGATCGACGAGGGCCGGGCGAGTGCATCGCCCGGCCCTCACACGACGCACACAGCGCTTTCACCATGCCGGTCGGAAACGTCCGAGACCGTACCCTGGGCACCTGCTCGCCAGGCCCTTACGAGAGGAGAATCTGATGAACCAAAGACCTTTGATTTGGATCCGAACTCTGTTCCTGAGCGTCGCGCTCATCCTATCCGTCCTGCCTCCCGCCTTGGGCGGCACGGCCTTCGCCCTGGAGAGCACGAGCGTGCCCGGGGGCGATGTCTCCGGCACCTGGGATGCTGCCGGCTCTCCCTACCTGATCGAAGGGAACATCACAGTTCCCACAGGCCAGACGCTCACCATCGAGCCGGGCGTCGAGGTGCTGTTCCAGAGCTGGTACAAGCTCACCGTCAACGGCACACTGCTGGCCCAGGGGACCGCCGCCAGCCCAATCCTGTTCACCGGTCCCAGCCCCAGCCCTGGCTGGCTAGGCATCCGCTTTGTCGACGCGTCGGACTCGAGTCTGCTCGATCACGTCGTCGTCGAGAACGGCCGCGCCACGGGCGCCCCGCCCGACAACAAGGGTGGTGGCATCTACGTCGAAAACACGAGCCCCACCATCAGCCACAGCACGATCCGCAACAACTATGCCAAGCTGAGTGGTGGTGGGCTGTACCTTACCGGCTCGAACGCCATCTTGACGGGCAACACGATCGTCGACAACCTCGTCGGCTACGGCACGGGGAGCGGCGGTGGCATCGCCCTCTACAACAACTCTAATGCTCAGCTCACGGGCAATGTGATCCGCAACAACACCCTCTCTGCCAGCGGCGGCTTTAGCGCTGTGAGCGCCTACGGTGCCGGCATCTATGCCCGCAGCTCCGACCCGGTCCTGCGCGGCAATCTGATCGCCGGCAACCAGATCACCGGTACCAACAGCCACAAGTATGGCGGCGCCTTGTCTCTCTACTACGCCGACGCCGTCCTCGTCAACAACACGATCACCGGCAACAGTGCCGGCACCACTGCCGGCAGCCAGATCGTGCTTGCCGGCGGCGCGATCTTTGCGTACCAGTCCCACCCGGTCCTGGTCAACAACCTCCTCTGGAACGACACGCCCGACGAGCTCCACGCTTCGACCTCGGGGCTGCCCGGCAGCTTTACCGTCGCCTATTCCGATGTCCAGGGTGGGCAGGCAGGCATTGTCACCGAGAACAATGCAGCCATCAACTGGCTGGAGGGCAACCTTGACGCCGACCCGCTCTTTGTGAACCCGAGCGCCGGCGACTATGCGTTGCAATCCGGCTCGCCGGCCATTGACGCCGGCACCCCCTACCTCGAATCGAACGGGCAGGTGATCGTCGACCTGCAGCCGGGCGAGTACAACGGCACGGCACCCGACATGGGCGCCTTCGAGGCCGGCGGCGGCGCACCGCCGCCCAATCAGCCGCCCACGGCCGTCGCATCGGCGACGCCCACAAGTGGCAGCGCCCCTCTGGAAGTGCAATTCAGCGCCCAGGCGTCGTCGGATGCCGACGGCACCATCGTCGCCTACACCTGGGACTTTGGCGACGGCTCGCCCGGCGCGGACGTCTCAGACCCGGTCCACACCTATCAGGCGACCGGTAGCTACGTGGCAACGCTCACCATTACCGACGACGACGGCGCGAGCCACTCCGCCGGCGTGACGATCACCGTGACAGACGGTACGACCGTCCCGGCCGGCAACGTGTCGGGTGTCTGGGCCGCGGCAGGCTCGCCCTATCGCGTCGACGGCGACATCGTCGTGCCTTCGGGACAGACGTTGACCATTGAGCCGGGCGTCACCGTGCTGTTCAACAGCTGGTACAAGCTCACCGTCAACGGCACACTCCTGGCTCAGGGCACGGCCGGAAACGAGATCCTGTTCACCGGCCCCAGCCCCAGCCCTGGCTGGCTGGGCATCCGCTTTGTCAACGCCTCGGACGCCAGCCTCCTCGACCGCGTCATCGTCGAGAATGGCCGGGCCACCGGCGCCGATCCGTTCAACAAGGGCGGCGGCATCTACATCGAAAACACGAGCCCCACCATCAGCCACAGCACGATCCGCAACAACTATGCCAAGCTGAGTGGCGGTGGGCTCTACCTCACCGGCTCCAACGCCATCTTGACGGGCAACACGATCGTCGACAACCTCGTCGGCTACGGCATGGGCAGCGGCGGTGGCATCGCCCTCTACAACAACTCGAATGCCCAGATCGCGGGCAACGCCATCCGTGGCAACGTCGTGTCTTCCAACGGCGGCTTTAGCATCGCCAATGGCTACGGCGGTGCGATTGTCGCCCACTCCTCGAGCCCGGCCCTGCGCGGCAACCTGATCCTCGACAACCGGGTCGAGGGCTCCAACAGCAACCACTATGGCGGGGCCGTTTACCTCAACAACGCCGGCGCACTCCTTGTCAACAACACGATCGCCGGCAACAGCGCCGGTACATCCGCCGGCGTGCAGATCACCTACGCGGGCGGCGCCATCTATGAGGTCCAGTCACACCCGGTCCTCGTCAACAACATCCTCTGGAGCAACCTGCCCGATCAGCTGCACGGCGCGGGTCAGGGACTGGCGGGCAGCTTCACCGTTGCCTACTCGGACGTCCAGGGCGGCCAGCCCGGGGTGATCACCAACGGCAACACCACGCTCAACTGGCTTGAGGGCAATCTCGACGCCGACCCGCTCTTTGCGAACCCGGGCGCCGGCGACTATGCGCTGCAACCCGGCTCGCCGGCCATCGACGGTGGAACCCCATACTTCGAATGGAACGGGCAGGTGATCGTCGACCTGCAGCCCGGACAATACAACGGCACTGCCCCCGACATCGGCGCGATCGAATCTGAGGGCACCGCGCCACCGCCCAACCAGCCGCCGGTGGCCTCGGCGTCGGCGACTCCTGTCACCGGCACTGCACCGCTCGCCGTGCAGTTTAGCAGTGAGGGCTCGACCGATCCCGACGGCACCATCGTCGCCTACGCCTGGGACTTTGGCGACGGCTCGCCCGGTGCCACCACAGCCGGCGCAGTGCACACCTACGAGCTGCCCGGCATCTATCAGGCGACGCTGACCGTGACAGACGACGCCGGTGCGACGGCGACGGACGGTGTGGCCATCACAGTGTCCGCGAGCAGTCAAAACAGCCTGCACGTGGCGAGCCAGGACGTGGAACGCAGGAGCCGTGGCGGTCGCTGGTTTGCCCTCGATAGGGTGGTAGTGGTCGATCACGATGGCGTCCCGGTGGCAAGTGCCAGCGTCACCGCCCGCTTCTACGGGCCGACAGAAGGTGAGGCGCGCCGTGCCACGGACGGCGACGGCACAGCTCTCCTGGTCACCACTTGGACCAGGGATCCTCAGGGCACGTGGTGCTTCGAGATCCTGGACATCACCGCCGACGGTTACATCTACGACCCCGCGGCCAACGTCGTGACCATCCAGTGTGAAGCGCCGTAGGCCAGGGCGGCGACCCAGTGAGGGCCGGGCGATTGACTCGCCCGGCCCTCGCACGTCTCGATGCCCCGTTGCTGTGAGCTTCCCGTCCGCCATTTCGACCTGGTACGTGGTGCAATGCCCTCGCGCCGCCAGCCGCCCGCCTGTCCACGGACTGAAACCGTGACGGCAATCGTCGAGCGTGGTACGCCGGGCACCTGGATTTGGTCTGGCCGCTGGGGGGCGAATGCAGAACAACGCGGGGGTCCTGGGTCCTACCCTATATAGCCGGTAAACAACACAACAATACAACCATGGTTCCAGGCCCTCCGCCTCTTGCCGTCCGGCACATTCTGCGCTATCATCACCCCCAGCCGGCCTGGTGCGGCAGTGACATGAACGCGGAGGCACGCAGCGTGGCGATCATACCCGGTTTTCTGCTGAGACGGCTTTACGTGCGCGACAGCCTGCGCAACACGGCGGCGGGCTGCGCCCTTGACCTGTGCAACGTCGTCGATTCGGCGACGGTCACGCGGCTCATCGAGCTCGCCATCGACGGCCAGGTCTACGGCCCCGAGCGACTTGTCGCCTCCCTCGCCGGGCAGCCGGCCGTGGCGGCGACGGCCATCACGGCCGGCGCACCCGTCACGGTGCCGGAAGGCGTGAACTTGACGCTGGTCGTGCCGGGCGTATCCCTCGAGCCGGGGAGCCACCGCCTCCGCCTCCGCTTTGCCACGCGCGAAGTGGGCGAGCTGGTCTTCCAGGTGGACGACCGCCTGGCCGAGGGCGACGCCCCGCCGGCTGCCGGTGGCCCGGCGCCTTCGGCAACGAACGCCGTGCAGGACAAGGAGAAGCATATGCAGACCACAGCACCGATAATAAGTGGGCGCGCCCCCAGGGTCGCCATCCTGGGAGCGGGAAGCACCGTCTTTGCCCGGCAGCTCATGACCGACCTGCTCTGCACCCCGGGCCTGGAGTCGGGCACGTTCGCCTTGGTGGACGTCGACCGCGAGAGGCTGGACCTGGCGCAGCGCATCGCCGCCCGCCTTGTCGAGGCGTCGGGCCGCGAGTGGCAGGTCGAGGCGAGCACCGAGCGGGCCGAGATGCTGCCCGGCTGCGACTATGTCATCAGCCTCATCGAGGTCGCCGGGCTGCGAAACGTGGCGCCCGACTACGAGATCCCGCTCAAGTACGGCGTGGACCAGTGCATCGGCGACACCATCGGGCCGGGCGGCATTTTCAAAATGCTGCGCACCGGCCCGGCCTGGCTCGACATCTTGGTCGACGTCGACAGGCTGTGCCCCCGGGCGCTGGTCATGACCTATACCAACCCCATGTCGGCCCTGACGCTCCTTGCCCTGCGGGCCGCCAGGAGCCAGGTGGTCGGCCTCTGCCACTCGGTGCAGGGCACCTCGCGGCAGCTCGCCGGTTACCTGGACGTGCCCTACGAGGAGCTGACCTACCGCTGCGCCGGCATCAACCACATGGCCTGGTTCGTGGAGCTGGCGCACCAGGGGGAGGACCTCTACCCCCGGCTGCGCCAGGCGGCGCTGGTGCCCGAAATCTATGACTGCGACCCGGTGCGCTTTGAGA
>JBFYTF010000411.1:0-2668 GCA_041300865.1 Anaerolineae bacterium | reverse complement strand
TACCTGGCGGCGGCGCAGGCCGGCCGCCGGCTTATGGCGGAGCACGACATTCAGGTCATCCACGCTGTGAACCCGTACGATGGCTGGGCGGCATCGCTGGCACGCAGTTCAGGCCGGGCAGGACTCGTCCTCTCCATCCACGGCGATTTTCCCACCGAGCAGCACCAGCGCTGGAAAAGCCGTTGGCGCCGGCGGGCCTATCTGCCCCTGGAGCGAGCGGCTTTTCGCCGCTGCGACGTTGTCACGACCTCGTCGGCGTGGCTTCAGGGCCGGCTGTCGGGCATCATTGGCCGCACGCCGGCCGTGGTGATCCCCAACGGCATCGTCGAGCCGCCTGAGAGCAGCCTCATGCCGGGCCGCAGCCAGCTCCTGCTCGAGGAGACCAGGCCTGTCCTGTTGACTCTGAACAACCTCTATGCGTTCCACCGCCGGCAGGGCGTGAAGCTGCTGATCGCGGCCGCCCCTGCCATCCTGGAAAGGTTCCCCTCGGCCCAGTTCTGGGTGGTGGGCGGCGTGAACGATCCGGCGCGCGACCGGGAGTCGCTGGACTGGGCGCGCCAGGAAGCAGGCGACCTGCCCTTCGTTTTCACCGGTTACCGGCCCGGCCATCCCTACGATCTGATGGCCGCCGCGGACGCCTACGTGCACCCCAGTTTCCTCGACAACTCACCGACCTCTGTCATGGAGGCCATGGTCCTCTCCAGGCCCATCGTCGCCACGCGGGTGGGTGGCATACCGGAAATCATCAGCCACGAAGAGACGGGACTGCTGGTGCCGCCGGAGCCCGGCCCCCTGGCCGCCGCGGTGGTGCGCCTGCTGGAGGATCCGGGCTGGGCCCGCAGCCTGGGAGAGCGTGCCAGAGAAGAGGCTCTGCGCTCCTTTGCCTGGAGCCGGATCGGTGAACAGTTCGCCGGCCTTTACCAGGACATCTGGCAGCGTCGCCGGCACGCCGAGGATCGAGGCCGCGTGGAGGAGGAGTCGAAAAGAAACGGGGAGGAAGGCCATGCACCCTGAGCGGGTCGCCCTGATCACGGGCGCAAACGGCTTCTGCGGCCGTCACCTGGCCGCTCACCTGCTGGACTCGGGCTACCGTGTGGCAGGCTTTGACCTGGGCGACGGGCCGCCGCCCGACCTGGCGCTCTACCGAGGGGATATCGCCGACGCGGCCGCCGTAGAGGCAACGCTGGCCGAGGTGCGGCCCGATGTCATTTTCCACCTCGCGGCGCTCCTCAATCCGGGCCTGCCCTATGACGCGCTGCACCGCGTTAACGCCCGAGGCACCCTCAGCCTGCTCGACAGCGTGCGCGTCGCTTGTCCACAGGCGCTCGTCCTGGTGACCAGCACGAGCGCCGTCTATGGCCGGGCAGGCTCCAACGACCTGCCCATCGCCGAGGACCAGCCGTTTCAGCCGGCCAACCTGTATGCTGTAACCAAGATCGCCCAGGAGATGCTGGCCCACCAGCGGCACGCCGCGCACGGGCTGCACGTCATCCGCACCCGCTCGTTTAACCTGGTCGGGCCGGGTGAAAGTCCGGCCTTTGCCTCCTCGGCGTTTGCGCGGCAGGTCGCCGAGATCGAGCTCGGCCGCCGCAAGCCTGTGTTAGCCGCCGGCAACCTGGAAAGCGTGCGGGATTTTACCGACGTGCGTGACGCTGTGCGAGCCTACCTGCTGCTGGCCGAGCGGGGCGAGCCCGGGGGTGTGTTCAACGTCTGTTCGGGGCGCGGCACACGCATCCGCCACCTACTTGAGATCCTGTTGAGCTTGTCGCGGGTGCGCGACATCGGGGTCGAGGTCGATCCTGCCCGCCTTCAGCCCGCCGACGTACCCGTCCAGGTGGGCGACCCGTCCCGGCTGAAGGCGGCCACCGGTTGGACACCGGCCATTGCCCTGGAACAGACTCTGGCCGATTTGCTCGATGATTGGCGGCGTCGAGCTCGCGAGGAGGAACCATGAACTGGCAAGGAATCCCTGTCCTGGTTACGGGCGCCGGCGGTTTTATCGGCAGCCATCTGACCGAGCGCCTGGTGCAAGAGGGCGCCCGGGTGAAGGCCTTCGTGCGCTACAACTCGCGCTACGACGTGGGGCTGCTGGCCCTGTTGGCTCCGGAACTCCAAGCGGCGGCCGAGATCGTAGCCGGCGACCTGCGCGACGGCGAAGCCGTGCGCGCCGCGATGCGGGGCGTTGACGTCGTTTTTCACCTCGGTGCCCTGATCGCCATCCCCTACTCGTATCTGCACCCCAGGGAGGTGGTGGAAACCAACGTGCTGGGCACTCTGAACATCCTGCTCGCTGCGCGAGATCTCGGCACGCAGCGGGTCGTCCACACTTCGACCAGCGAGGTGTACGGCACCGCCCGCTACACGCCCATTGACGAGGCACACCCCCTCCAGGGGCAGTCCCCCTATTCGGCCAGCAAGATCGGCGCCGACAAGATCGCGGAGAGTTTCCATCGCTCCTTTGGCCTGCCCGTGGCCACCCTCCGGCCCTTTAACACCTACGGCCCGCGCCAGTCGGCCCGGGCAGTCATCCCCACCATCGTCACCCAAGCCCTCGTCTCCGATCACCTGCGCCTGGGCTCCCTGGAACCCCGGCGCGACTTTACCTTTGTCACTGACACGGTCGATGCCTTCTTGCGGACGGGCAGCTACGAGCCTGCTCTGGGCCAGG
>JBFYTF010000381.1:0-3965 GCA_041300865.1 Anaerolineae bacterium | reverse complement strand
CCGTCTACAGCGACACGTGAAACTCGCGCAGGATGGACCCTCCCACAAACTCACGGAGGATCGAGTTGTCGGGCACCAGGTCGGGCACGAGCGGCTCGAACCATTCGAGCATGGCCCGCAGGCGCTTGGCTTCCACGTGGGCCGGAGTCCGCGGCGGGATCTGAAGAAGGAGGGGTTCGGCCAACAGCTTGAGGACGGCCAGCTCATAGACGAGGGCCGAGTTGAACATGACGTCCGCGTGCTCCTGGTAGGGAAAGATCCAGCGCTTCTCGCCCGCGCGCACATTGTTCCAGCGGTCGATGGTCTCGCGGGCGCTGTAGCCGCGGTGGGCAGCATCGCGCACGATACGCCTCAACAGCCGGGTATCGGTGGTCGGCACGCGGTTGTGCTTGTCGATGTTGAGCTGGGTGAGGGCCGAGACATAGACGCGGTAGGTCAGGTCGCTGGGCACACCCGGCACAAGGTGGGGGTTCAGGCCATGGATGCCCTCGACGATGACGATGTGGTCGGGCCGGAGCTGGACCGTCAGGCCGGTCTCGCGCAGGCCGGTCACAAAGTTGTAGCGCGGCAGCGTGACCTGGCGACCCGCCAGCAGCTGGACCAGGTGCTCGCTAAAGAGGGCCACGTCCACGGCGTGGATGGACTCGAAATCGAGGCCGCCCTGCTCGTCGCGGGGCGTCTTCTGCCGGTCCACGAAATAGCTGTCCAGCTCGAGGGGAAAGGGCCGCAGACCGTTGGCCAGGAGCTGGATGCTCAGCCGCTTGGCAAAAGTGGTCTTGCCCGAAGACGAAGGCCCGGCAATGAGCACCAGGCGCACCGTCTCGCCGGTCTCGCGCTCAAGCCCGCCGGTGTCGTCGCCCTTGCGGCGCCGGGCAATCTCCTCGGCGATGCGCGCCACGCGCTGCTCGTGGAGTGCCTCGGCGACGAGGATCAGCTCCGAGACTCGCCCGCCGAGGATGGCTTCGTTGAGGCTGCCGACGTCGCGCACGCGCATCAGCCCGGTCCACTCCCCGTACTCGCGAAAGACGCTGATCAGCTTGGGGTAGTCGACAAACGGCTGCAGTTCCATGGGCGGGCTGCTGCGCGGGAAGTGGAGGATAAAGCCCGGCGGGTAGTCGTGGAGGTCAAAGACCGTCAGGTAGCCGGTGGACGGTACCATGTAGCCGTGAAAATAGTCCCGAAAGCCCCGCAGGCGATAGAGGGTCAGGTACGCCTTGCTGCGGCGGTTCAGGAGCCGCACCTTGTCCTCGTCGCCCCGCGCCTTGAAGAGGGCGATGGCCTCGTTGAGCGGTACCCTCGTCTTGAAGATGGGCTCATCCTCGGCGACGATGTCGTGCATGCGGGCCTCGATCTGGCCCAACTCCTCGGGCGTGAAGGGGCCGCGGCCCTGCACCTGGCAGAAGTAGCCGCCAAAGGTCAACGAGTGGTCGACGTAAAGGGTCGTCCCCGGGAAAAGCTCGTGGACGGCGCTGACCAGGAGAAAGGCCAGCGAGCGGCGGTAGATGCGGAAACCGTCACTGTCGGCCATGGTGATCGGCACGACCTCCATGTCGCTGTCCACGCGGTACGACAGCTCGCGCAGCTCGTTGTCGATGAGCGCGGCCACGGTTGGTGCCGCAGGATCGGAGCCGGCCGCCCGCACAAAGGCCTCCAGGGGCGTGCCCACCGGTCCCTCGAACACGCGCCCATCGTTGAACCACACCTGTGCCGTCTCCCTGGGCTCCGCGAGGTGGATGCGGCTCAGCATCTCGTCCGACGTCGCCTCTCGCCGAGAGTCTTGTACATTCAGCTCTTCAACGCCGTTTGTCCCATTCATGCCTTACTCTTTTCCTGTCCCAGCCAACGCGCCAGGACCAAAAACAGGAGGGCGACGAGCAAGCCCTCCAGAACGTGCACCTGGCCCACCGTCCAGGGGATAAAACCCCATGCCACTCCGACCACGTGGCCGGAAGCAAACCCGATGACGGCTGCCAGCCAGAAGAAGAGCAAGTCCCTGTGCCTGCGCCCCAGGAGCAGGTAGAAAACCAGGCCCAGGGCCGAAGCTGCGGCGAGCGAGAGGAGGAGACCCGGTGCTTGCAACATGTCACTGATCTGCGATGAACCCCCCGCCCAACACCACGTCGCCCTGGTAGGCCACGACGGCTTGCCCGGGGGTGATGTCTCGCAGAGGCCGCTGGAACTCGACCCTGGCCCGCGCCCCGCCGGTGGGGATCCAGGTCGCCTCGGCCAGGGCCGCCCGGTAGCGGATCTTGGCCTGCACCTGCAACGGCTCTTGCGGCGCCTCGCCGCTCGCGTAGCTTACGCGCTCCGCCTCCAGGCCCCGCCTGCCCAGCTCGGCTGCCGGGCCGGCCACCACCGCGTTCCGGTCCACGTCCAGCCGCAACACGTAGAGCGGTTCCGGGCCGCCGTCGCCCACGCGCCGGGCAGCGAGGTTGCCCAGCCCGCGACGCTGGCCGATGGTGTAGAAGGCCAGCCCTCGGTGACGCCCAATCTCGCGCCCCGCCGTGTCGAGGATGGGCCCCGGCCGCGCTGTCTCTGGCGCGTGCTCGGCCAGGAAGCGCCGGTAGTCGTCGTCGCTGACAAAGCAGAGCTCCATGCTCTCGTCCTTGTCGGCTACGGGCAGGCCCCGCGCCCGGGCCATGTCCCGCACCTGTGCCTTCGTGTGGTCGCCCAGGGGAAAGAGCAGGTGGCGCAGCTGGTCCTGCTCGAGCATGTAGAGCACGTAGGACTGGTCCTTCCTCGTGTCCACGCCCATGCGCAGGCGATAGCGTCCGCCCTGCTCGTCGATGCGAGCATAGTGTCCGGTGGCCATAGCGCTCGCGCCCATGTCCCGGGCGTGGCGCAGGAGGCGACGGAAACGGATGGTCTGGTTGCAGGCCAGGCAGGGGTTGGGCGTGCGGCCGCGGGCATACTCGGCCACGAAATAGCGCACCACGCACTCGTGGAACTCGTCCTGGTAATCCACGAGGTGAAAAGGAATGCCCAGGCGCTCTGCCACGCGGCGGGCATCCTCCACGGCTTCCGGGGAACAGCAGCGGTTTTCCTCTTCGGCCCAGAGGTGCATCATCACCCCGATGACGTCGTGGCCTGCTTCCAGCAGCAGGGCGGCTGCGACAGAGCTGTCCACTCCGCCGCTCATGGCCACGACGACGCGCTCCTGTCTCACCAGGCCAGCTCCTGAATGTTCTCCCAGTCGCCCACCCGGGCAAAGACGATGCCCTGGCTGAAGCCCTGTCCCCGGTAGTGAATGCCATCGTGGGAGAAATCAAACTCTTCGGTCTCGGGGTTGCCGAGGTTGTTCTCCCGAGCGTAGCGCGGAAAGGCGGCGATGGGGTTATAGGGAATACCGGCTGCATTCCAGGCGGCCTCACGCACGACGTCGATCGGGAGGTTGGCCAGGGGATCGTAGACGAGACGCTCCAGCTCCTCCACGGGAAAGTTGCGGGGATCGGTCTTGCCCGTGAGCTTTTGCGATATCTGGGCATGGGTCACGATCCACACTGGCTGAATCTGGTACTTTTCGGCGAGATACGCCACGAGGTCCACGATAGCGTCCATCTGGGCCGGCGGGTAGGGATCAATGCCGTCGTTCAGATTCACAATCTCGATGCCGATTGAGAAGTCGTTGAAATCGTCGCGGCCCAGGTACTGGCTCTCGCCAGCATGCTGTGCCCGGTCCTTCTCTTCGACCATCTGGTAGATCTGGCCGTTCTTGGCCACGACATAGTGCGCCGACACGCCGCTAGTCGGGTTCGCAAACCAGCCCAACGTGCCCGACAGCCCTCCTGCCGTGGCGTGCAGAACCACAGCATCGACGACGGTGCCCGCCTCTCGGGGGCGGTAATTCTCGGCGGCAGCCGGCCGCCAGGTGGCTCCAGGATAGTCAGGTTTCATGCCAGTTCCCTCCCCTATGAAGCAAACAGGACGCGTTCCACCTGGCCCAGGCGCTCGACACCCTTGATCTC
>JBFYTF010000375.1:0-14129 GCA_041300865.1 Anaerolineae bacterium | reverse complement strand
GGACACTTGACAATCCCAACGCTTCGGTCTACAATACACGCGGTCCCGCCACCAAGGAGGAGTTATGGGCTACAAGCTTACCATTCCCGCCCGCATCAACATCCTGGGAAATCCTTCCGACGCCAATGAGGGTGACTATGCCACCATCTCGGCTGCCGTCGACGTGCGAGCCGGGGCGTTTATTGAGCCTGACACTTATCTCGTTTTGGAAGCCGTGGAGCGCGATGACGGTGGGTTCCGAACCGTTCTGAGCCTGGAGTATGCGCGAACCCAGGTCCCGTTGGCCTACGACGGGCAGCTCGATCTGCTCAAGGGAGCCCTCAACCGCCTGCACTCCTACAGCGCCGAGTTCCGAGTCAAGTCCGGTCAAAAGGGGGTGCGTCTCTCCACCTGGACGGATGTGCCGCGCAAAAGTGGCCTGGGAGGCTCATCCCTTTTTGTGTTGTTGGCCCTGGCCGGCCTGCGCGAGTTCTACGATCTGGACCGGCAGGTGCACAACGACTATGTTCTCTCCGAGCTGACGCAGCGGGTCGAGGCCCGCGAGCTGGGCATCACGTGTGGCTTTGCTGATCGCTACGCGCCCCTCTTTGGCGGCATCGCCTACATCGACTACCGGGGCAAGCTGCACCACGGTGAGCTGCACGAGGAGCCCTATGCCACTTATGAGCGCCTGGATACCTGGATCGACGATCTGCCACTGGTCGCGATCTCGACCGGCATCGAGCGCGACTCGGGAGACGTGCACGGCCGGATGCGACCTCGCTATCTGGAGGAGCACACGGAGTGGAGGAGCCGGGGGGGTGCCGCACCGCCGATGGTGCGCTTTATGCAGGGAGCCTGGGAGACCGCCTGGCGGGGCAAGATAGCTCTCATGGTGGGCGACCTGGAAGCCTTTGGCGATCTCATGAACCAGAACCATCACCTTGTGAACGAGATGATGGCCTATTGCTGTTTCCAGGACGGGGCGGGCTGGGCAAACAATCTGCTAATTGACACGGCGCTGAAGAGCGGGGCGCTGGGCGCCAAGCTCACGGGCGCTGGCGGCGGAGGCTCAGTGTTTGCCCTTACGCGGCCCGGGCAGGAGGGCAAGCTGATGGAGCGTTGGCGCCAGGTGGCAGCGGATGCCGGCCTGGACTCGGCGCGCATCTACCGACCACACATTGCCCACCGCGGCCTGGTTGTCTCCCGCACCGATGGGCAACCCGGCGAGGGGGTGTGACATGCAGGGTGTCATCCTCGCTGCCGGCCACGGCTCGCGGCTGCAGCCCATTACGCTGACCCGGTCCAAAGCCATGGTGCCCATCCTCGGTAAGCCCATTGTCGAGCGGGTGATGGAGCACCTCCTGCGGAACGGCGTCGACGACCTCATCCTGGTGGTCAGCCCGCGCGACCGCTACATCACGCGCTACTTCCGCCGTGAGTCGCGCATCGAGGCCGACGTGCGTTTTGCCTACCAGACGGAGCGCCTGGGAATGGCCAACGCACTGCTGAGCGCTGCCCCCCTGATCAATGAGGATTTCATTCTGTCAGCCTGTGACAACCTGATCTCGGAAGAGTATGTGGGCGAGATGCTGGGGGTATGGTCCAGCGACCCGCGCCCCAACGCCATCCTGACGCTCATGCCGGCCGAGCCCGAACGGCTGGGCAAGGTGGGCATCGTGGAGATGGACGGGCCGTGGGTGACGCGCATTGTAGAAAAGCCGTCGCCCGAGGAGGCTCCCTCCAACATCTCGAGCCTGCCTCTCTATTGTTTCACGCGGCAGATCCTGGAATATTTGCCCCGAGTGCCCCTTTCTGCCCGCGGAGAATACGAGCTTCAGGATGCCATCCAGATGCTCATTGAGAGCGAGGGGCGGGTGCGAGGCTTGGTGGTGGAGCAGCGGCTGACCCTCACCAGCCCCGCGGATCTGTTGGCCCTCAACCGGCACTATCTCCTCACGGGCAACGACCAGCCCCAGCTGGCGCCCCACACCGTCGGCCGCAACACGCGCCTGATCACTCCGCTGCGCATTGAGGGGGGCACTGTCATTGGCGAGAACTGCACCATCGGCCCCAACGTCTATGTGGAGCGGGATTGCAAGATCGGCGACGGTGTGACCATCAGCAACGCCGTGATCTTGCGCGAGTCTACCGTACCCGAGGGTGTGGTGGTCGAGAACCAGGTCGTATCCTGACAAGGAGAAGGGCAGATGTCCGCTGAAGAGCAGTTCTACCGTCGGACGGAGGAAATGCTGCACCGGCTGTTGGAGATAAACCCCGGGGCTGCCACGCAGTTGGGCGAACACCGCTGGGACGACCGCCTGGGGCAGCGGAGTGCCGAGGCGCTGGCTGCCGAGTACCGCGAAATGCAGGCCATGGCCGCCGAGCTGCGCGCTATCGAGCCCGGGGACCTGGGCCTGGACGGCCAGATCGACCTTAAGTTGGTCAGCACTCTGTTGGGCATGTTTCAGCGCGAGTATGAGCAGGTGGAGGGCCACCTGCGCAACCCCGTGGTCTACCTCCAAGAGGCGGTGGGCGGCATCGTGACGCTGATCATGGTCGAGTTCGCGCCTCTGGCCGACAGGTTGCGTTCGGCGCTGGGCCGCGTTCGCGAGGTGCCGCGCGTCCTGGCCGAGGGACAGGCGAACCTGGTTCCGGAGCGCGTGCCGCCCATCTGGGCTGAAGTGGCACTCGAACAAGCACAGGGGGCGAGTGGCCTCTTTGTGGGGCTATTGCCGGCTCTTGCTGCCCAGGCCGCGCCCGAGCTGCAGGATGAGCTGGCCCAGGCGGGCGGGGCGGCGACGGCGGCCGTGGAGGCCTTTGCTGCGTTCCTGCGCGACCAGGTGCTGCCGGTGGCCGCCGGGGATTTCGCCGTCGGCCGCGAGGCGTTTGACGAGCGGCTCCGCGAGGAGCACATGGTTGAGTACGATGCGGATACCCTGCTGGCCACAGGCTGGCAGCTGTTCCACCAGACCCGGGCGCAGATGGAGGCCGTCGCGGCCGAGATCGACGTGGGCCGCACGGCCAAAGAGATCCTGGCCGAGGCGAGGGACGACCACCCCACTGCCGAAGGGCTGCTGGATGCCTACCGGCAGGAGATGGCGGCCATTCGCCAGTACGTTGTCGACCACGATATCGCCACCATCCCCGAGGGTGAGGTCCTGCGCATCATCGAGACGCCCGCGTACCTGCGGCCCATCATTCCCTATGCCGCCTACAGCCAGCCCGGCATCCTGGAGGAAAAGCAGGAGGGGCTGTTTCTGGTGACGCCCGTGGACTCGGACCTGCCGCCCGAAGCGCAGCAGGAGCGCCTGCGCGGCCATTCCTGGTCCAAACTACCCCTCACCGCCTTGCACGAGGCCTATCCAGGCCATCACCTGCAACTAGTGTGGGCAAACCGGCAACCCCGGGTGGCCCGGCGCATGGGCTCCTTTCTGGCCACTCTGTTTATCGAGGGCTGGGCCTTCTACTGCGAGGAGCTGCTAGAGCAGTTAGGCTACATCGCCCGACCGATCCAGCGCCTGGGACGGCTGTCCGACCAGCTGTGGCGGGCGGGACGCATCATTCTGGACGTCTCGCTCCACACCCGGGGCATGGGCATGGACGAGGCGGTCAGTTTCCTGGTAGACGAGTGTGGCCTGGAGCGCGCCAGCGCCGAGGCCGAGGTACGGCGTTACACCATCACTCCCACCCAGCCCCAGTCGTACCTGATGGGCAAGCTGGCCATCGTCGACCTGGTGGCCGACTATCGCCGCGCACACCCGGGCGCCAGCCTGCGGCAGGTGCACGACGCCATCCTCGGCTGCGGCTCGTTGACGCCACGGTTGATGCGCAGCAGGCTGGGGCTGTAGGTGCTTCTGCGCGAGGCGAGGAGAAGCCGGAAGCCAAGGCTGGCGTCAGCGATTTGACAAATGCCGTGAACTGTGGTAAAAGTGCTTAACTTGTGACGCGGAGCGAGATCGACATGATGCCGGCCGTCTGTGCCCTGGCCATTACCACGACCATGACCGTTGCGCTCCTCACTCTTGGGGGGCGCCGGTCAGTTGGGAGGGGTGCGGCCTGAGTTGATAAGCCGGTCCGGGTAGCAGCCTCCCACCAGGGAGGCTTTTTATTGCTCAAAGTGCTGGCGAGGGGCCACGACGGCAGTCTCAGGGAGGAGAACCATGGAGCAGATCCAGATTTTTGATGCAACACTCTACGGTGGCGGGCAGTCTCCGGGCGCCGCTTTGAACATCGCCGAAAGGCTCGAGATCGCGCGTGTGCTGGAAGAGATGAAGGTCGACGCACTGCAAGCCGGCTTTCCCATCGCCTCGCCCCGCGAGTTCGAGGCGGTCCAAAAGCTGAGCGGTGCCGTGCGCGAGAGCGTGGTCTGTGCGCTCGCCCGGGCCCGTGCTGAGGACATCGAGGTCGCCGCGGCGGCCCTCAAGTCTGCGGCCCGGCCTCGCATCCAGGTCGGCCTGGGGGTCTCGGACTCGTACGTTCGTGGGAAGCTCGGGGTCTCGCCCGAGGCGGCCCTGGAAATGGGAGTGAGTGCCGTTCGCCACGCCCGCCGCTACGTGGGCGAGGTGCAGTATTACGCAGCCGATGCCTGCCGCGCCGAGGCTGACTACCTTTACCGTGTCCTGGAGGCGGTGATCGAGGCCGGGGCGACGGTGGTCAACGTCGCCGACGCCATCGGTTTTTATACTCCCCGGGAGTGGGCAGCCCTCGTGGCCGGCATCCGCCACAACGTGCCGAACATCGACCGGGCGATTATCTCTGTGCACTGCCACGACGACCTGGGCATGGCAACGGCCAACACCCTGGAAGCATTGGCCAGCGGTGCCCGCCAGGCCGAGTGCGCCGTCAACGGCATTGGCGAGCGAACGGGCACGGCCTGTCTGGAAGAGATCGTGATGGCTCTCCGCGCCCGCCGAGATGTACTGGGTCTCGACACCGGACTGGACACAACCAAAATATACCCGGCCAGCCGCCTGGTTAGCCACTTAACCGGGCTACCGGTCCAGCCTAACAAGGCCATCGTGGGCGACAAGGCATTTGCCTATACCTCGGGTATGTACCAGAACGGCGTGCTGCGGGGCCGAACGGAAGCCGAAGCCCTCGATCCGGCGGCCGTCGGCCTACTCCAGACGCGGGCGGAAGCGCCACTCCTGACCGGGCGCGAGGGCCTGAGCCGCCGCCTCAAAGAGCTGGGCTATTCCCTCAGCGAGGCCGAGTTCGAGCAGGTCTATAACCGTTTCCGCGCCCTGGCCAAGAAAAAGCCCGACCTCGAGGTCCGGGACTTGGAAGCCATCGTCGGCGGCGAGACTGGCATCTTTATCGAAGAGACCTACCAGTTGGAGAACGTGCAGGTGACCTGCGGCACCAGTGCCCTGCCGCTGGCAGCGGTCTGCCTTCAGGGCCGCGAGGGCGAGCCGGTGTGGGCTGCCTGCCACGGCAACGGACCCGTGGACGCGACCTTTCAGGCCATCGACAGCATCGTTCAGGTGCCTGTCGATCTCCTGGAGTTCTCGGTCCAATCCATGACCGAGGGCGTAGATGCCCTCGGAAAAGTGGCCGTGCGCATTCAGGGTGACGTCATCCTGGGCGACACCGGCAATGTCGAGAAGCGCGTCTTCCTCGGCCGTGGTGCCGACACAGACATCCTGGTGGCGAGTGCCAAGGCCTACCTCTTTGCCTTGAACCGCCTCCTCGCCGCCCGGCAGGCGAGCCGCCGCCGGCAGTCCGTCGCGGACGAGGTGCGCCAGGCGCTGGAAGAAATGCGGGCGCGCTATGGCTCGGCACACACGGGCGATTTTATGGGCTTTAGCGCCATGCGCGACGAAGACCTGCGAGCCTTTTAGCCGGCGGAACGGAGAATGCTACCCATGTCTTTGGTACAGCAGCCTGCCCTATCCCGCGAATGCGGAGGCATGACCATGACTATGACGTGCACTCCGGCCGTGAGCCGGTGCTTTGTGGCGGGAGGGTAACTGCAGTCCCACGTTAGGAGCAAGAGGAACCCAACGAGCGCAAAGCCACCGGCTTGGCGCTCGTTTTGATGTCAGGGGAGGAAAACTAGGATGAGAACACTGACCATGAAGTTCGGCGGAACGTCGGTGGGTAGTGCCGACGCCTTCAGGCAAGCAGCCGCTATTGTCCTGGAGCAAGCCGCGGGGTGGGACCGGGTCGTGGTCGTCGTCTCGGCCATGAACGGCGTGACGGACGCTCTGGTCCGCGGGGCACGCTCGGCTGCGGCGGGGGACAAGGAGGCCTACGGGGCTGTGGTCGCCGACCTCCGTGCGCGCCACCAGGAAGCGGTGGGCAGCCTGTTTTCGGCCAACGGCGATGGCCCCATGCTCCTGGCCAGCCTGCGCCGCGTGGTCGACGAGTTTGCCGTCTTCTGTCGCAGCGTCTACGTCCTGCGCGAGGTGACGCCGCGAACCATGGATGCCATCTCATCCCTGGGCGAGCAGCTGAGCGCGGAAATCCTGGCCACGCTGCTGTCGCGCATGGGCTGCCCCGCTCAGGCAGTGGATGCCAGAGAGCTGATCGTCACCGACGATACCTTCCAGGCTGCGGTCCCACTCCTGGATGAAACCCGCGCCGCCACCGCAAAGCGGCTGCTGCCCCTTCTGGAGCAGGGCATCGTGCCCGTGGTTACCGGCTTCGTTGGCGCCAACCACCAGCGGGTGACCACGACCCTCGGCCGGGGCGGCAGCGACTTTAGCGCCTCCATCCTGGGTGTGGCCCTCGACTCGGACGAAGTGTGGATCTGGACCGACGTGGATGGTGTTATGAGCGCCGACCCGCGGCTCGTGGAGGGTGCACGGGCCATCCCTGCCCTTTCCTACGCTGAGGTGGGGGAGCTGGCCTACTTTGGGGCCAAGGTGCTCCATCCACGCACCATCCGCCCCGTGGTCGAGCGCGGCATTCCGCTGTGGGTCAAGAACACCTTCAACCCCGCCTGTCCCGGCACCCGCGTAGTGGCCGGCCACGAGTCCACACCGGGCACGATCAAGGCCATCACCGCTATCGAGGGCTTGAGCATGGTGACCGTCGAGGGGCGCGGGATGTTGGGTGTACCCGGCATCGCGGCGCGCACCTTTGCTGCCGTCGCCGGCCAGGGGGCCAGCGTCCTGATGATCTCCCAGGCTTCGTCCGAGCAGTCCATCTCTTTCGTCATCCCCGGCGCGGCTTCGACGCCGGTCATCCGCGCCGTGGAGCGGGAGATGTCGCTGGAGCTGGCGCGGCGCGACATCGACCGCGTCTGGTCCCTGGACGGGGTAACGATCGTCACGGCGGTGGGGGCCGGCATGCGCACCACGCCGGGCGTAGCCTTTCGCATTTTCGGCGCCCTGGCCCGGTCAGGCATCAACGTCATCGCCGTTGCCCAGGGCTCGTCGGAGTGCAGCATCTCGCTGGTGCTGGCCGCCGTCGATGCCCACCAGGCGGTGCGGCAGATCCACCAGGAGGTCATCGAGCCATGAGCCGCATCCCTGTAGCGGTCCTGGGCGCGACGGGAGCCGTTGGCCAGCGCTTTGTGCAGCTCCTGGCGGACCATCCCTGGTTCGAGGTGGCAGCGGTGGCGGCTTCGGAGCGCAGCGCCGGCCGGCTCTACGGCGAGGCGTGCAGCTGGGTCGTCGCCGGGGATCCGCCCCCGGCGGTGGCAGGCCTGCCGGTCCGGGCCCTGGAGCCCAACTTGCCGGCGCGCGTCGTGTTTTCGGCCCTACCCGCCGCCGTGGCGAAAGAGGTGGAGCCGGCATTTGCCCGGGCAGGGTATGCCGTCTGCTCGAATGCGGCGGCTCACCGCAGGGATGCAGGCGTCCCCCTCCTCATCCCTGAGGTGAACGCCGGGCACCTGGCGCTGATAAGCGGGCAGCGGGCTGGGCGAGGTTGGCCGGGCTTTATCGTCACCAGCCCCAACTGCACAACAACGGGTATTGTCCTGCCGCTAAAGCCCCTGGACGACGTTTTTGGGCTGGAGAAAGTGCTGGCCGTCTCTATGCAGGCTACCTCGGGCGCTGGATATCCCGGCGTGGCCAGCCTCGACATCCTGGGCAACGTCGTGCCCTACATCGACGGCGAGGAAACCAAGATCGAGGAGGAGTCGCGCTTGCTCTTGGGCGACCTCGTGGACGGGCGGCGCCAGCCGGCGCGGATCACTATCAGTGCTCAGGCCAACCGTGTGCCGGTGCTCGAGGGCCACACCGTCTGCCTCTCCCTGGGCTTTCGGCGGCGGCCGGCTGCCGAAGAGGCGCTCGCCGTCCTGGAGTCCTTTCGTGGGCCCGAGGCGGTTCGCGGCCTACCCAGTGCCCCGGACCGGCCTGTGATCGTCCGGCGCGAGGCCGATCGCCCCCAGCCCCGGCGTGACCGCGACGCCGGCCTTGGCATGACGGTGACCGTCGGGCGCGTGAGGGCCTGCCCCTTGCTGGATCTGCGCCTCGTCAGCGTCTCGCACAACACGGTGCGCGGGGCAGCAGGCGGCTCGGTGTTGAATGCGGAACTGCTGGCGGCGGAGGGATGGTTGTGAAGAACTACGGGCGCACGTCAGTCCATGAATTCGTCGGCGACTTGATCGTCTACCGCAACCTGGAGGCGGCTGACCGGAGGCTGCCGCGGCTGGCGGAGGCGTGGCAGACGGTGGGGCAAGGCGAGGGTTCAATCCCGCGCAAGACCGAGTTGAGCTATGCGCGGGTAGTGGCCCACCTGCTGCGCGCTGCCCGCGCGCTGGAGGCGCCGGGGAAGCGCCTGGCGCGGCTGATCTTCCTGGGCGACACGCGCCTCAACGACGGGACGGCGTTTGCCAACCTGTGCGCCGTGGGGGGCTGGCCCGGCGCGGCGTTCATCGGCGCCGAGGGCCCCGAGCCGACCCGAGTGGAGGTGGCGGAGCGGGGCGCGACGTTCCTCTACCTGGCTAACCGCTGGAGCGCCCTGGGCTGCTTTGAGGGCCTTTGCGGCGAAAGGGCCTTGCCCATTGACGAGGGCACGGCGGTGGTGCTCGACCTGGACAAGACGACGATTGGCGCCCGTGGGCGCAACGACCGCGCCATCGACCGGGCCCGGGTTGAGGCGGTGCGGCAGACGGTCGCCGGCCTTCTGGGCGATGAGTATGACACGGCCGCCTTCGAGGCTGCTTATGAGTGTCTCAACCGGCCCGAATTCCACTCCTTCACCGCCGACAATCAGGACTACCTGGCCTACATCTGCCTCGTTCTGGGCAGTGGCCTGCTGGGGCTGGGCGCCCTGGTCGCCCAGGTGCACGCCGGCGAGATGGCGTCGTTCGGGCAGTTCATCGCCGCAGTCGAGGGCCAGGCAGGCCACCTGCCCCCCGGCCTGCGCGAGGTGCATGGCGAGATTATGGGCCGCGTACAAGCCGGTGATCCGACCCCGTTCAAGGCGTTTCGGGCCAACGAGTACCGCACCACTACGGCGCGCTTTGGCTGCCTCGCCGACGAGGCCTTGCCGGAGCGGATGCTGGTCGAGGAGATCGTCATCACCCAGGAGGTTCGCGAACTGGCTTTGCGCTGGCGCGCCCAGGGTGCCCTGCTGTTCGCCCTGTCCGACAAGCCCGACGAAGCGTCGTTCCCGCCGCCCGACCTGGCAGCGCAGGGCTACGAGGCCATCCACCGCACGGCGACGCACGCGGTCGGAGCGTGAGGCTGTGCCCAGGGGAGCAGAAGGATCGCGGCCCGCTGCGGCGGTGGCGGGGCCAGGAGGTGAAACGTGAACTTCTATAGCTGGCTGGAGTGTACCCGCGGCTGTGGGCAGCGCTACTCGATCTATGACGTCGTCTATCACTGCGAGCGGTGCGGGGGCCTTCTGGATGTGGAGCACGACCTGGACGCCCTGCGACAGCGCGGCGCCGCCGAGTGGAAGGCACTCTTTGACGGGCGCATCCGGACGAACGCCTGGCCCTATGGCAGTGGGGTGTGGGGCAAGAAGGAGTGGGTCTGCCCCCAGATCGAAGACGAGAGCGTCGTCTCCATGTACGAGGGGCATACCAACTGCTTCTGGGCCGAGCGCCTGGGCAAGGAGATCGGCCTGCCTGACCTGTGGCTGAAGCTGTCGGGCAACAGCCACACCGGCTCGTTCAAAGACCTGGGCATGACAGTGCTCGTGTCCGTCGTGCGGCAGATGATGGGCCGTGGTCAGCCCGTCCGGGCAGTGGCCTGCGCCTCTACGGGCGACACCTCGGCGGCGCTGGCTGCCTATGCCGCGGCCGCCGGCATCCCGGCGATCGTCTTTCTGCCCCGCGGCAAGGTCTCGACGGCGCAGCTGGTGCAGCCCATCGCGCACGGCGCCCTGGTGCTCGCCCTCGACACCGACTTCGACGGCTGCATGCGCATCGTGGAGGAGTTGACGGCCGACCAGCGGATCTACCTGGCCAACTCCATGAACTCGCTGCGCATCGAGGGCCAGAAAACGGTGGGCATCGAGATCGTGCAGCAGTTTGACTGGGAGGTGCCCGACTGGATTGTCATCCCCGCCGGCAATCTGGGCAACGTCAGTGCACTGGGCAAGGGGCTGCTCATGATGCGCGATCTGGGGCTCATCGACCGGCTGCCACGCATCCTGTGCGCCCAGGCGGCCAATGCGAACCCTCTCTACCTAAGCTATTTGCATGGCTTCCGCGAGTACCGGCCCGTCGCCGCGCATCAGACCCTGGCCAGCGCCATCCAGATCGGCGCCCCGGTGAGCTACGAGCGCGCCCTAAAAGTCCTGGCCGTGTTTGACGGTGTGGTGGAGCAGGCTACCGAGGACGAGCTGGCCAATGCCGCCAGCCGCGCCGACCGCGCGGGCCTCTACGCGTGCCCCCAGACTGGGGTTGCCCTGGCGGCCCTGTTCAAGCTCCTGGAGCGCGGCGAGATCGCGTCTCGCGACCGGGTCGTCGTTGTCTCGACCGCCCATGGCCTGAAATTCACGGGGTTCAAGGTTGGCTACCACGACGGCACCCTGGAGCAGGTCGCTGCCCGCTACGCCAACCCACCCCTCGAGCTGGCCGCCGACGCGGCGCTCGTCCGGCGCGCCATCGACGAGCGCTTGGCGTAGCACGACGATGCACGTATGACCTTTGAAACCATGACGCGCACGCCCTATTTGGACTTTGAGAGGCGCTTTTCTGTCCGCCGGCTCACTCCCGCGGCATGAACTCCACGTCCAGCCATTCGCCATCGCCGACAACACCTTTGTCGACATAGTACAGCTCGCAGCGCGGCTCGAGGGCAAGGCGCAGCAGCTCGCGGTCGGGGACGTGCTGGTAAGTGTCGGGGTAGGTCGAGACGACGGCGTGACGCGGCCGGGCGTCTGGGGCCGGCACCGGCAGGATGGCTTGCAGGAGATCGGCCGGCGGCACGCCGTTGGCACTGCCGTGGTGGCTGGCCTTCAAGAAGTGCACCGGCCTGAGCTGCCCGTGCTTGTCCATCGTCTTCCAGCTTCGGTGTTCGGCGTCACCGGGGAACAGAAGGCGCCAGCCTTTCCACTCGAGGAGAAAGACGATGCTGGTGTTGTTGGCGGCATAGTCGATGGCCAGGAGGTTGTCCACGAAGCTGCTGCGGCGGATGTCCACCAGGTTATAGAAGGCCCCGGTATCGACGCCGGGCGGGGGCAAGGGTTCGGTTGACACCGCCTGGCCCTCCTCATCGGCCATGGCCTGAGCTCGGGCAAAGCTCATTGGCCGGAAGCGGCCGTAATACTCGGAAGTATCCTCCTCAGGCGCCCAGACCTCGAACCGGGCGTCGCGGAAGGGGTGCCGTCGGCGCAGCTGGCAGCCGCGGTAGACGTAGGAAGTGCGCTGCGTGGGCGCGATCTGGCGCAGATGGGCGACGCAGGCATCGATGGCCGCCGGATTGTTGTTCAGCAATAGCGCGTCGATCCAGGGCGTCCGCAGCTCCGGCGAGGCCTGTACCAGGCCCAGGATGGCCTGGTACACATCGCGTCGTTTTTTCGCCTCAGGAAACCGCTCGTAATAATCCTCCGCTGCCGAAGCGGTTAGCCACGCATAGCGTGCTTTCAGCTCGATGCCCAGCTTTTCGGCGCCGTAGAACAGCCCCTGCGCGTGGTCCAGGTGCTCGTGGGTCAGGATGTAGAGGTCCAGTGGCTTGCCACCTGTCAGCTGCCGAACGTTTTCCAGGATAGGTCGAAAGACGACATCTTGGCCGCCCTCCCCGGCGAGGACGTTACCGACGTCCACCAGGATGTGGCGGGTGATGGGCCTGCCCCGCGAGGTGCGGTCCGGCACCGAGATCAAGATAGCGTCGCCAAAGCGGACGCCATAGAGACGCACGCGCAGGTTTTCCATGTCAACTTTCTCCCACGATGTGCAGCAGGCGTCCCGTGCCGTGCAAGCGCACGAGCCCATTGATCGTTTGGCCGGTGACGGCCGCGTCGAGCGGCTTGCCGTCCGGGCCCACGGCGTGCTCGTCCAGGCGGAGAAGCCCCTCGCCGGCAAGGTGGCTGAGCAGGAGGTCGCGGTCCGACTGCTGCTCGGCGCTCTGATCCGAGGTGAGGCAGGCGCGGATCTGCTTGCTCTGCCAGTCGATCACCAACGTGGTGCCGACGGTGATGAGGCGCGTGGGCTGGGCCGGCGGGTCCGCCTGCTCCCAGGCTACCTTGAAGAGCAGCTCCCGTGTATAGTCGCGCCTGCCGGCCCCCTGGTAGTAGAGCTTGGTCACCGCCAGGCGGGGGCGCACCTGGAAGGGCACGCCGCCGGGGATGCGCAGCAGCCGCCGGTTGCGGTTGGCGAAATCGTAGGCCGCCCAGTCGTCGTGGAGCAACGCGTCCAGGTTGGCATTCCGCACTGCCGGATGCCTCTGGTTGGTCTCGACCTCCAGCGCTCGCCGGTCGGGCACCATGCGGCGCCGGACGAACTCGTCGCAGATCCAGGTGCGCTCCCGGTTCAGGCCCGGGTAAGAGGCCTGGTCCGAGGCGATGATGGCCCGAGCGTAGTCGCCGAAAGAGACCTCGCCCGGCGGGAGAAAGTCCAGGGCCCGCAGGATCATGCGCTTGAAGCGCTGGGCGGCCACGTACAGTGCCTTGCCCGATGCCCGCCGCCGCGCCGCGGAATCCTCGCCCCCGTACTCGGCTTTAAGCTGCTCGTGGATTTTGACCACGACCGTGTACAGGGCACCGGTGAGGACCTGGCAGAGAAGGTGGGGCTCGTGGCGCCGCACCAGGTTCGGCCGCCCCTGCTCGTCCACCGTGTGGTCGTCGGGATCCAGGGTCTTGTTGTTGAACAGCGAGCGCAGGTAGTCGGCCCGGCCCAGGGGGTCGCGTGCCCGGCCAAACTCCTCGGCGATCCAGCTAAAGGCAGTGGCGTTGTCAATGCGGCCGCCTGTCTGGGCCAGTACCCACTTGCGCAGGGCACCGCTGCGAAAGGCCATGATCAGCGACGTCAGGTCGGCGATCGCTTCGTGGAGGGCCAGCGATTGCGGCGTGACGGCCGAGTACAGGTCAGGGGCGATGCCGTCCAGGATGGCATGGGCCGCCTCGTGGGCGATGATATCGTGCGACAGGCTGGTGTAGATGGTCGGGTAGGGCGGCTTGTCGGCGCGAAAGTAAAAGAACTGGATGCTGTGGGATTGCCGCTCGTAGTAGGCGTTGGGCCACTCGCCGGCGTGGGGCACCAGGAAAAGCTGTGGCGCGTTAAAGGCCCAGGTGAGGCGGCGGCCCAGGGTATCGGGCTCCTCGAACATGTACATGGTGCGCAGCACAGTAGCAAAGACGTTCACTGCCCGGAACTCGTTGCCCCCCGGTCCCACCAGGTCGTCAGGAGTTGGGAGGCGGAGAGGGTAGGTGCCTGGCTTACCGTCCTGGGGCGGCCGGAAGGGGACACCCGGACGGCACAGACCGGTCTCTGGGTCCAGATCGAGGACCGCTACCCGCTCGCTCACGGGCCCGTCGAGAAAATGGGACTCGCGCTTGAGGGTCAGGGGCTCGGTCAGTGCCAGGTCTCCTGCCTGCGAGGCGAGGGGGTCCTGAATCATGACCGGGACGCGGACTTCCATGGTAGATACCTCCCGCCGGCAAGGGCATGTAGTTGAGCCTACTATACCACCGGGGGGCGAAAAGATCAAGGGCGGGGCGAGGCACACTTGACTGCAAAGGCCGCAGGGAACGAAGGCCGGCGGGAGGGGTGGCCCGACCCGGGGGACCCCAACCCCGCCGCCGCC
>JBFYTF010000372.1:0-5717 GCA_041300865.1 Anaerolineae bacterium | reverse complement strand
CCAGGTCCAGGTCGAACTCGCACCCCACGTCGTGCATCTCCTCAAAGAGGCCGGTATCGCCGGCAAAGTAGACCGACAGGTGGTTGCGCAGGGTGAAGCCCAGGGAGGCGGTCGCCGGGCGGGGCAGCGAGAACGAGTTGCCATGCGCGGCGGGCACGGCCGTAATCTCCACGTCGGCGACCATCAACTTGTCTCCGGCCCGCACCTCCTGGACCTCCAGCCCGGTCTCCCGCGCCAGGTAGAGCCCGCTACCGCGGGGCGCCACGAGGGGGATGTCCCTGGGAAGCATGCGCAGAGAGGCCATGTCGGCGTGGTCGTAATGCAGGTGCGAGATCAACACCACATGCGGAGGCCGCTCGGCCAGCAGCTGGGGGGCAGGATTGTGACCATGGCGCTGCAAAAATGCAACCCGGTCCCGGAGCACCGGATCGGTCAGCACGCGAATCTGTCCGATGTCGACAATTGTGGTCGCGTGCCCGACGTAGCTTATTGTTGCCAGTGAATTCGTTCCTTTGCTCGAAGATTACCGGGGTTCCGGTGCTGGCAGGATTATACCCTGCCTGCGCGGCCCTGTCAAGCGGAGCGCGGCGCTCAGCCCAGGTCGCCCAGCTCGTAGAGGATGGCGGCCGCCGCGACGAGCCCTGCCGTCTCGGCGCGCAGAATGCGCGGGCCCATGCTGGCGGGCACGACGCCATAGCGCCTCGCCAGGGCCACCTCGTCGGGCTCAAAGCCTCCCTCGGGGCCGACAAAAAGGTTGATGCTGAAGGGTGGCCACCGCCGCTCGCGGCCAAGGGGTGCCGTGCGCAGCAGGGTGCGCAGGGCGGCCGGTCCCTGCTCTTCCCAGAAGATGAGCGACAGGCCTCCGGTCTGGCGCGCGTGATCGCACGCCTGGGGGAACAGCGTCGAAGTCCGCAGCGAGGGCTTACGGCCACGCCGGCTCTGTTCGGCTGCCTCTTTGATGATCACCTCCCAGCGCGTACGTTTCTTCTCCATCGGCTCGAGGTCAGAGACGACGCAGCGCTCCGAGATGACGGGCACAAACTCCACAATGCCCAACTCGGTGCCCTTTTGCAGGACCATTTCAAAGCCCTTGCTCTTCAGCACGCTCTGGTAGAGGCTGATCTTGGTCCGTGGCTCGCCGGTAGCTAGCCGCCGGCAGACGACCGTCCCTGCCACCTTCTGGCTTTCGACCACTTGCAGCTCGGTCTCGATCTCCCAGCCCGAGTTGTCCAGCAGAACGACCTTGTCGCCAGGCCGCATGCGGAGCACGTTGCGGATCTGGTGCGCCTGCGGCCCCTCGATTGACACCTGGTCACCCGCGATCCAGGATGGTGGCACGAAAAAGCGGTGCATGGCCCCTCCTTAGGGGCGTTTCGCCACGAGGCAGACCCAGTCTTCCTCCTGGCTGCGCCCGGCGATCTCTAGCCCCTGGCGCGCCAGGGCACCGAGCACCTGGGGCTCCTGGTCGAGGATGAGGCCGGCGGCGATGAGGCTGCCACCCGGCCGGGTCCGGGCGGCGAGAGCGGGCGCCATGCCGGCGATGACCGGCGCCAGGATGTTGACCAGGACGACGTCGAACTCGCCCGTGTCGAGGAGAGGCAGCGAGCCCTCCAGGGCAAAGCTGAGGGGTACCGCCTCGCCGCCGGGGAGCGAGCCATGCTGCACCTGCACCCGGTCGCCCACACCATTGGCAGCCACGTTCTCCTCCGCCACGCGGACGGCCACCGGGTCCGCATCCACGGCAACCACCGCCCCGGCCGCCAGGAGGGCGGCGGCGATGGCCAGTACCCCCGACCCGGTGCCTACGTCCAGGACCCGGTCGCCCGGCGACACGGCCGCCTCCATCGCCTCCAAGCAGAGGCGGGTGGTAGGATGCAGGCCGGTGCCAAAGGCCATGCCCGGCTCCAGGCGGATCACGACTTCGCCCTCGCCGGGCTCGTACGTTTCCCAGGCCGGGACGATGACCGTCCGGCGGCCGATGCGCAGCCGGTGGTACTGCTTCTTCCAGGCCTCTGCCCAGGCATCCTCGTCCAGCTCACGGATGGCAGGCGCAGGGATGGGGTAGAGCTGGGCCAGGTGCCACAGCCCTTCTTCGATGCGTCGGCGCACCTCGTCGCTCGAAACGTCTACGGGCAGGTAGGTCTTGACAATGACCGTCGGCCGCTGTGTCGCCGCTGCGAGCTCGTGCTCGAAACAGTCCAGCGGCGTCTCGATTACCGCCTGGCCGTGGCCGTACCGGTTAAAGAGCTCAACCACGCCCTCGGCGGCCTCGCCGTCAGTCGTCACGCTGATCTCAAGCCAGCGCACCGTGACTCCCTCGTCGCAACTTAGACACCCAGGGCCTCTTTGAGCTTGTCCAGCAGGCCCTTTTCCGGCTGGTGGATTACCTCTTTGCCCAGGGTCCGGCTCAGTTCCTGCAGCAGCTCTTTTTGGCGCTTGTTCAGCTTGGTGGGGGTCAGGACATGGACCAGGACGACCTGATCTCCCCGGCCGTTCCGCTGGAGGTAGGGCACGCCCTTGCCGCGCAGCCGGAAGGTGTCACCCGTCTGCGTCCCGGCCGGGACGGCCATCTCCTCCTCGCCGTCGAGGGTAGGCACGACGATCTTGTCGCCCAGGGCCGCCTGCGCCACGTTGACGTCCAGCTGGAGCAGGATGTTGGTGTCTTCGCGATGAAAGAACGGATGGGGTTGGACATGAAGTACGACGTAGAGGTTTCCCGCAGGACCACCCCGCACGCCGGGCTCGCCCTCGTTGGCCAGCCGGATGCGCGTCCCATCGTCGACCCCCGCCGGAATCTTGACCACGATCGGCCGCTCCACCTGGACGACCTTGCGGCCGCGGCAATGAGTGCAGGGTGTGGTCACGATCTCGCGCTCACCCTGGCAGCGCGGGCAGGTGGTCACCTGCACAAACGAGCCCAGCATCGTCTGCTGCTGGCGGCTGACCTCACCGGTGCCGTTGCACTGCGGGCAGCGGATGGGCTGCGTGCCGGGCTCGGCACCGCTGCCGTGGCACTGCGGACAGGTCTCATGGCGCGGCACGACGATCTCTTTTTCACAGCCAAAGACCGCCTCTTCGAACTCGATGGTCAGGTCGTGACGCAGATCGCTGCCGCGGGCCGGTCCCCGGCGTGCCGCGCCGGCCCGGGTGCCACCGAAAAAGCTGCCAAAGATGTCTTCGAAGCCCCCGAAGCCAAAGTCGCTGAAGCCGCCACTGTAGCTCCCTCCGAAGCCGGTCTGCGAGGCAGCGTGCCCGAACCGGTCGTACGCGGCACGCTTGTCCTGGTCCGACAGGACTTCGTACGCTTCATTGATCTCTTTGAAGCGCGTCTCGGCGTCTGTTTCCTTGTTCACATCGGGGTGGTATTGCCGGGCTAGCCGTCGAAAAGCCTTCTTGATCTCTTCGGGCGTAGCTCCCCGGTTCAGCCCCAGTACTTCGTAATAGTCTCTTTTGGCACTCATGCCTCTACCGTTCCCTGCTATGCGGCGAGCCTCGTCTTATGCCTCGGTGAACTCGCCGTCAACGACGTCGTCGCCGCTTTCGGGGCCAGGGCCGTACTCGCCGCCGGCCGGTGGCGGTGAGCCAGGCTCCTGGTACATGGACGCCCCGATCGTTTGCACCGACTCGCCGAGAGCCTGGACGGCGCCGCGGATGCGGTCCAGGTCCTGGCTCTCCATTGCCGAACGAGTGGTGGCAATCTTGTCCTGGACGTCGGCCTTGACCGGCTCCGGGATCTTTTCTCCCTGCTCGCGGATGAGTTTCTCTGCCTGGTAGATGAGTGCGTCGGCCTGGTTGCGCAGCTCCACGTCCTCGCGCCGCCGGGCATCCTCCTGTCGGAACCGGTCAGCGTCCTTCACCATGCGCTCCACCTCGTCCTTGCTCAGCCCGCTGGAAGCCGTGATGGTGATCGACTGCTCGCGGCCGGTGGCCTTGTCGCGCGCGGAGACGTGCAGAATGCCGTCGGCGTCGATGTCAAAGGTCACCTCGATCTGGGGAATGCCCCGCGGGGCGGGTGGAATGCCATCGAGAATGAACTTGCCCAGCGTCTTGTTGTCGGCGGCCATGGGTCGCTCGCCCTGGAGAACGTGGATCTCGACGCTTGTCTGCCCGTCGGAGGCGGTCGAAAAGATCTGGCTCTTCTTCGTGGGGATCGTCGTGTTGCGCTCGATGAGCGCCGTGGCCACTCCGCCGAGGGTCTCGATGCTCAGCGTCAGCGGCGTGACGTCCAGGAGCAGGACGTCCTTGACCTCACCGGCCAGCACGCCGGCCTGGATGGCAGCGCCCAGAGCCACCACTTCGTCCGGGTTGACGCCCTTGTGGGGCTCCCGGCCAAAGAATTGGCGCACCGCTTCCTGGATGGCGGGCATGCGGGTCATGCCGCCCACCAGGATCACCTCGCCGATGTCTTTTTGCGACAGCTTGGCATCCTGCATCGCCTGCTTGCATGGCCCCAGCGACTTGGCAATAAGGTCCTCCACCAACTGCTCCAGCTTGGCCCGCGTCAGAACCATCTGCAGGTGCTTGGGGCCGCTGGCGTCGGCGGTGATAAAGGGCAAGTTGATCTCGGTCTGCTTCGTGGTCGACAGCTCCACCTTGGCTTTCTCGGCCGCCTCCGTCAGGCGCTGCAAGGCCATGCGGTCCTGGCGCAGATCAATGCCCTGCTCCTTCCGGTACTCGTCGGCGACCCAGTTCATGATCCTCTGGTCGAAATCGTCGCCCCCGAGGAAGGTGTCGCCGTTCGTCGACAGCACCTCGAAGACCTCATCGCCCACGTCGAGGATGCTGACGTCAAAGGTGCCGCCCCCCAGGTCATAGACGGCGATCTTTTGCTCGACACCCTTGCCCAGGCCATAGGCCAGCGACGAGGCGGTGGGCTCGTTGATGATACGCTGCACGTTGAGGCCCGCGATCTTGCCCGCGTCCTTGGTGGCCTGGCGCTGGCTGTCGTTAAAGTAGGCCGGCACGGTAATGACCGCGTCGGTGACCGACTCGCCCAGGTAGGCTTCGGCGTCGTGCTTGATCTTTTGCAGGATCATGGCCGAGATCTCGGGCGGTGAGTAGCTCTTGTCGCCCATCACCACCCAGGCATCGCCGTTCGGCTGGCTCTCGATGCGATAAGGCAGGATTTTGCGCGCCTTGCCGACTTCCGGGTCGGTGTACTTGCGCCCCATGAGGCGCTTGATGGAAAAGATAGTGTTGTCGGGGTTGGTGATGGCCTGGCGGCGGGCCACCTGGCCCACCATGCGCTCTCCCGTCTTCGGGTTCACCGCCACCACAGAGGGAAAGAGGCGCCCTCCCTCGGAACTGGGGATGATGGTCGGCTCGCCGCCTTCCATGACGGCGCACACCGAGTTCGTCGTTCCCAGATCGATGCCAATAACCCTGGCCATGATTGCTCTCCTTATTCTTGCTGGCTGTATATGGTGCCTGCTCTATGCCCCCGTCACCGCGAGCCGCTGCAGCAGGCCTATTCGCTGCTCTCGTCGTCGACGGGCGCCGCCCCGGCGTCCGGCCCTGAGGAGACGCGCACCATGCTGGGACGGAGCACCTGGTCGTCCAGGCGGTAACCCGCTCGTAGGGTCGAGATGACATGGCCGGCCGGCACCGTATCCGAAGGCTCGTGGGTGACGGCCTGGTGCAAGAACGGGTCGAACTCCTGCCCGGCGGCTTCGATGACGGTCACGCCCTCTTGCTCCAGCAGATGCTGAAACTTGTGC
>JBFYTF010000347.1:0-5384 GCA_041300865.1 Anaerolineae bacterium | reverse complement strand
CAGAAGTTGGGGCTGGAGAGCATTGGTCAGCGATACCTGCAACTGCGTCAAACTTGACGAACCGCCGGATGCGGACCCGCATGTCCGGTGGTGTGAGAGGGGGCGGCTAGCCGCCGCCCCCTACTCGATTGGTCAGCTGCTTCAGGGTAGATCGAAGGTGTTGCGCAAGGCGCCGAGGGCTGCATCGAGTTTCGGCGATTCGATGACGCATGAAACCGTCGAGATCGAGGTGCTGATGGCCAGAATGTTGATGTCGACAGAGGCCAGTGCCTCGAACATCGTGCCCGCGATGCCCGGACGCTCGCGAAAGTCGGGGCCAAAGATCGAAACGATGGCCGCTTCAGGATAGGGGACGATCTGTCCCGCGCTCAGCTCGGGGGCAACCGCGTGGAGCGTCTCCATGGCAGCGGGTAGATCATCGCGGTCCACGCACAGTGCCACCTGATCCTGGTTGTTCTGGTCGATGCATTGTACGATGAACTGCACGTTAATGCTCTTCTTGCCCAACCCGCCCAGGATTGCCGCCGCCGTGCCAGGTCGATCGGGAACGGAAGTGACGTTAAGCATGGCGAGATGACCGTTCTGCATGATCCCGCCAATCCGGATCTTGTCCATGGTCCTGCCCCTCCAGAAGCGTTATGGCCCGGCTCGCGCCCGTCTTCTAGCTCAAAGCCTCGCTCACACGCCGCAGCAGCACGTCGGCCTCAACTGGCTTGGAAAGCCACTCGTCCACAGGGACATATTCGTCAGTCGGGAACAGGCCACTGCCCTTGACACCGGTCAAGGAGGTCACCATGATCACGGGGATGTCCTTAAGAGTGGGATCTTCGGCCATCTCGCGGCTGACGTCCAGCCCGTCGAGAATATAAGCCATCATGATGTCCAGTAGAACCACGTCCGGGGGATTGGAACGCATAGTCTGCAGAGCCTTTGCACCGTTGGACGCGGACACCACCTCGTACCCGGCCTTCTCCAGGATCTTGCCGGTCACTTTGACAAAATCGGGGTCGTCATCGACCACGAGGACCTTTGCCATGCCTATCTCCTCCTTGTGAAGTTGTGCGCACACTGGCTCGGTGGATTATAGCACAGAAGCCAGGTAGTGTCAATCCTGCAATCAAGGTTCTCGGTGTTAGCTTCGGAAGCCCTCCTGCTGAGCAGCCAGGTCCATTCCCACCGTCACCAGTCGCTCGACGACAGGCACTACTTCGCGATGTAACTCCCGGAGATCCACCGTTTTGAGGTAGCGCTTGCAGTCGGGGCAGGTATAGAGCCGGTAGATGTTGTCCTCGCTCGGGTAGTAGACCTGCGTCTCCTTCGAGCGGCAGAAAGGGCAGCCCGTGCGGCCATAGTTCCAGAGGCTGTTACATCTCGAGCAAAGCAGGCGGCGAGCCCCCCGTTCCGCTTCCAGAAGTGCCAGGTTCGGTCGCCCGCCGCAGACGGGGCAGTACCCGTGGACCCACTGGTCCAGATCCAGGTGCGGCAAAATGACATCCGCACAGCGCGTGAGATAAGGAACCAGGGCGAACCCGACAGACAGGGCCCTGGAGTGGTTCATCGACCAGGCATCGTCGCCCTCCTCCGCCGCCGACCCAGGCGAGGTCAAAGTCTCCCAGGTGTCATAGATCCTCTGTGCGAGGGCGACCAGCTGAGCAGGATCCGTGTCTCTTGGCTCCTCTTCCCAGCCAGGGTGATGCCGCTGCAGAACTTGATGCACCTGCTCCACGATCTCGGCCAGCAGGTCTGGCTCGACGCCCAGCTGCGGAAAGGTCACTTGCGGGATGCCGCCTTCCAGCCGCCAGCGTCTAGCTAAGCCATCCCTTAGCTCCGGCGCCGGCACCCTGTCCTTGGCCTGGAACAACACCTCGTAGACATCCGAGTAAAAGTCGAGCAGAGCTGCCAGCTCGTGGTGCGCTACGCGTGCCGCTGCCAGGGCCTTTAGCACCTTGCGGTCCTCTTGGCTCATCACCATGCTACAAATCTCCAGAAAAAGGAGGTAGAGGCGCGAACCATTGCACCTCTACCTCTCCAGGTCGCGGCCTCAGGCCATGAACTTCCTGGCGCTAGTGCGCGCCGTGGGCCTTGCGGTTTTCGTACATCTCCTTCGCCCGCTTCTCGCCATAGTACCACATGGCGTGGTGCTCGCGGGCATACGACTCGGAGACGACACCATAGCGCATGCTCACCAGGCTTTGCCACATCATGGGGTGAATGACGGCCAAGTAGAAGTGGATCATGAACATGGCAAAGGTGACAATGAACATCAGGTCGTGGAGCAAGACCGCCAGCTGGAACAGGATGGGAGGCATAACGCCCTTCAGGAACCACATCGACAGGCCTGTGATGCCAAAGGTGATCGTGCCCAGCACCATCACCACGGCCGTCAGGCGTTCGCCGGTGTTGAACCGAGGTTGGGGAGGCATGTTGCCGTGTCGCCCCAGGACATAGTAGGGGAAGGCGTTCTTGAGCCACAGCACGTCGTACTTGCTAAAGGTTAGAAACTCGCGCAGGTTCAGCAACATACGCCGGGGTTGTACGAGGGCATACACGATGGGCACGCCCCCGAAAAAGATAGCTGCCACGCGGTGGATGAGGCGGATGTGCGTCCCTGCTTCGCCCTGGGCGATAGGTGCCAGGAACGGGGCAAAGAGAACGAAGCCGGTCAGCGCCAGGGGAATAAAGGTAGCAGTGTGCACCCAGTGCAGCACCCGCTCCAACGTCGTGTACTTTGGGATCCAGCGGATCGAGATTGCCGCGTCTGTACCTCTCAGCCTGACGCTCATTCTACCTCCTCCATATTCACGTTCCGGCGGGCGACGAAAAAGGCCGCGATGGCGCCGACGATGGTGGCACCAAAGGCGATCCGCCCCACCGGCTGCAGCACGTTCTGCCACAGAGTGGTGATGATGGGGTATTGGGGATCTTCCGGCAGATCGTACGCCGCCGGCGGTGCCGTGAGCACATAGATCCTCCCCAGGCCACCGAGCTGCGTCTCGCCATACAGGTTGGCCATGGGAAAGCCCCGCTCGGTCTTTAACTCTTCGATGCGGGCGCGACCCTTTTCCAGGATTTCATCCCGGTTGCCCCAGTCCAGCGCTCCTGCCGGGCAGGTCTTGACGCAGGCCGGCTTCATGCCGTTGCTGACCCTGTCCTGGCAGAACACGCACTTGGAGCTCTTGGCCTCGCCGGTCAGCGCGTTGATCACTTCCGACTTTGGCACGGAGAAGGGGCAGAACTGGGTGCAGTAACCACAGCCATTGCACAAGTCTCGCTCAAACGTGGTGATCCCGTTCGCCTGCTTTTTCAGCGCGCCCGTGGGGCACGCCTCGACGCAGGCCGCCTCGCCGCAGTGCATGCAGCCCTCTTTGAGAAAGAGCCACTGGAGACGCTCGCCGTCGTCGTACTCCCGGAACTTGATGCGCGTCCAGGTTTGAGGATCCAGCGAGGGAGGGTTCTCGTAGCTGCCCGTGTTGACCGTCTCGCGCACGCCCGGTACAAATCCCCTGTTGTCGTTCCACTGCTTGCAGGCTACCTGGCAGCCGCGACAGCCCATACACATGGACGTGTCAATGAGCATCGCCAATCTATCGGTCATCTCTCACCCCCTACGCTTTCGCCACGTCGACGAGGAACGCCTTGTACTCTGGAATGGTAGTGTTGGCGTCGCCCACGTGCGGTGTCAAGTCATTGGCAATAGGACCCTTGCCCAGGGCTTCCAGTTCACCGCCGCCACCCCAGCCAAAGTGCCAGGGCATGCCCACCTGGTGGACTGTCTTGCCGTTCACCTGGAAGGGCCTGAAGCGCTTGGTGACGACCGCCTTGGCCTGGATCTCACCCCGGGCGGACCGCACCTTGACCATGTCGCCGCCGCGGATTCCCTTTTCCTCTGCCAGCTCCTCACTCATCTCCACAAACATCTCTGGCTGAGCTTCGACAAGCCATTCCAGCCAACGCGACATGCCGCCGGCTTGCCAGTGCTCGCACACGCGGTAGGTGGTGGCGACGATCGGGAACTTGTCGGCAGTGCCCCAGTTGTTGCCCACGTCCTGACCCTCATTGGTCTTCCATACCTTGATGGTGGGGTTGACCGGCCGATTGGGGTAGAGGAGGTTGCTGGTCGGCGACTCGACTGGCTCGTAGTGGGTGGGCAGCGGCCCTTCGTTCATCGCGGCAAAGAAGCCACCCTTGCCATCGGGGCGCATGATGAAGGGATCATTGCCCCCAGGGGCATCCGGCGCCCTTGTGGCCACAAAGTCGGGGACATCCCAGCCGACCCACTTGCCCAGCACCGCCTTGCCCTCGGCGTCCTTGGTGCCCGAGTCAGCCTGCGGATCCCACCAGATGAGCTCCCTGCCGCCGGGCCAGGGCTTGCCGGTAGAGTCGGCCGAGCAGCGGTTGTAGACGATGCGCCGGTTGAGGGGCCAGGAGAAGGCATAGTAGGGATAGAGGCCCAAGCCGCTGGGATCCTTCTGGCCTCGTCGCTTGCTCGCCGGCATGACGTTGCCCTCGCCGTCTGACATCGGGTAGAAGTAGCCCGTGTAGACCCACACCCCGCACGCCGTCGAGCCGTTGGTCTGCAATTTGGCAAAGCTGTCGATCAGGTCGCCCTTCTTGACGAGGACCTTGCCCTCGGCATCCACGACGTCTTCGGCTGCGTAGCCGTTCATCTCGCGAGCTACCAGGCTGATATCTACCAGCTCGCCAACCACCGGGTGCTCCGGTCCCCCGGCATAGTTCCAGTTCAGGTTCACAATCGGGTCGGCAAAGGGCCCCGGCTCGGCAGCGTACAGCTCGTTCAGCTTCTGGTAGACAAGATTCAGGATGTCGTGATCGGGCAGGGCCTCACCTGGGGCGGCAGCCACTTGAGGCCGCCACTGGATCAGTCGCCCGCTTGTCACGATACTGCCTTCTTTTTCCATGGCGTCGGCCGCCGGCAGGACAAAGACCTCGGTTTGAACCTCCGCAGGATCAACGCCGGGGGCCCTCCAGAAGCCGACGGTCTCGGTCTGGAAGATTTCTTGGACGACCATCCACTTCAGCTTCTTGAGCGCCTCGCGTTCCAGCCTGGCGTTGGGCCCGGCGACGGCGGGGTTCTGCCCCAGCAACCAGGCGCCCTCGATCTTGCCGGCATACATGTCCTCGAAGAGCTTGATCCAGTAGTGATTGGCCGCGCTCTCGACCTTGGGCAGGTACTGGTAGCCGAACTCGTTGTCGGCGGTGGCCTGATCGCCCCACCAGGCTTTCAGCATGCTGGTAATGAACTTCGGGCCATTGGTCCAGTAGCCGCTTGCCCAGGCACCGCCAGGTTGCGTCTTGAGATTGATGTAGGTCGCCAGGTCGATATCCTTGGAAGTCGGGATGGCCAGGTAGCCGGTTACCAGGTG
>JBFYTF010000341.1:0-3127 GCA_041300865.1 Anaerolineae bacterium | reverse complement strand
GACAGGGCTTTGGGGCGCGACACGCGCAGCCGAGACGCCGGCGAGCTGCCCCGGTCGCACCTCCTGGGGTCGGGACCGGAGCTGCGCGAGATCGAAGCACTGCGGGTGTGGACCAGCGATCCACCGCCCTTGACAGGCGAGATAGAGCCCCTGGCAAAACCCCGCCCGCGGCGCTACTGGCGCCGCTCTACCTTTGACACCTACACCGGTCAGGGTTGGCTGAACGCTTCGCAAGAGGCCCAGGAACTGTCCGCGAGCGCGCCCCTGAGCCCGGAGCCTCCCCCGGGCGAGGAGCTGTGGCAGCAGTTCGAGATCCTTTCACTCGCGGATCCCTGGCTCTATGCCGCCAACGCGCCTTACCGCCTCGACGTGCCCGTGCAGGCCTGGCGGCGCGTGAGCGGCGAGCTGGTGGGTTTGGCAGGCGATGCTCGGCGCTACTCAGTCGTGTCGCGGGTGCCCCGGCCACCGCTCGCCGAGCCGCAGGCGAGCGGACCGAGCACGGTTACCCTGCCGGCCGAGGTTGCTGGCCTCTACCTGGAACTGCCGGATACCATCCCGGAGCGGGTGTTGGAGCTGGCGCGACGGGTGGCCGGCACGGAACCCAGCCGCTACGAGCGAGCACAGCGAATCGAGAGGTATCTGCGCCGCTATACCTACGACCTGGATCTGCCCGAGCCACCTCGCAACCGCGACTTGGTGGACTGGTTTCTTTTCGATCTGCAGGCAGGCTACTGCGACTACTATGCCTCGGCCATGGTGGTCATGGCCCGCGCCGCCGGCATCCCTGCCCGCCTTGCGATTGGGTATGCGCAGGGCGCCTATGACCCAAACTCCGGTGCCTGGATTGTGAGCGCGCTGGATGCCCACTCTTGGCCCGAGATCTATATCGAGGGCACAGGCTGGGTCGAGTTCGAGCCGACGGCCGGCCAGCCGGCCCTCCCGCGTGCCGGCGAGGCGGCAATATCGGAAGAGACGTTGCCGCTGCCGGCGACCCCCGGGAGCTTGTTGCGGAGCTTTCCCTGGGGCCTGGTGGCCCTCGCCGTCGTGGGTGCCCTGTTGCTGCTGGTCATCGCCTGGTTGTGGTGGCCCCGAGCCAAGGCGGATGGGGAGCCAACAACTTTGGTCCGGGACCGCTACGCGCGCCTGTTGCGTTGGGGCGAGCGGCTGGGTCACCCGCTGCAGGGCGGGCAGACGGCCCTGGAGTATAGCCGTGATCTGGGCCACGACCTGGGCGAGCGGGGCCAGGCTGCCGGCCTGCCCCAGATCCGCGAGGCCGGCTCTCGGGCACCCGCGGAGATCGAGCGTCTGGCGATGGCTCTCAACGAGGCTCAGTATGCTGACCAGCCGGTCGCGGAGCGCACCGGCTGGCAGGTACGGGCGCTCTGGACGCAGCTGCGCGCATGGCTGTTCTGGCTCTGGTTGTTGGCCAGGCACCGTAACAGAGGCTAAGCCGCAAGCAACACGCAGATTTCCCTTTTCCGCCGATTGCCACTATAATCCAGGATGCACCCCTGCCAGGAAGGCGATAAGGCACTATGACGAGCGCGCATGAGCTGAAAGAAAACGAGCTGTGGAACCGCTGCGATCCGGCCGGTTTCGACTTTGAGACCACAGCGTCGCTGCCCGGCGACGTCACCATCATCGGTCAGGAACGCGCAGTCGAATCGATCGCCTTCGGCATCGAGATGGATGCCGCCGGTTTCAACATCTACGCCCTGGGTGCCAGCGGCACAGGCCGGGCAACGACCATTCGTACGCTGCTAGAACGCGCCGCCGCCCAACGCGCGGTGCCCACTGACTGGGTCTATGTCAACAACTTCCTCGACACCAACCGCCCGCGGGCCATTTGTCTGCCGCCCGGCACCGCTGTGCCCTTTGCGCGTGAGATGCAGGAGCTTGTCACCGATCTGCTGCGCGAGCTACCCCGGGTGTTTGAGAGCGAGGACTATGAAAAGCAACGCGAAGCCATTGTGCGCCAGGCCCAGGAGATGCGTGGTCAGGCTTTGGCCGAGCTGGAACAGAAGGTCAACGGTCAAGGTTTTGCCCTCGTTCAGGCGGACGAGGGTGTCGGCTTTGCGCCTGTCGTTAACGGCCAGGTGCTCAACGCCGAGGGCTACGGCCAGCTTGACCGGCGGACGCAGCAAGAGATTGAAGCACGCCAGGTACAGCTCCAGAGTGAGATGGCCAACGCCATGCGCCAGGTGCGCGACCTGGAGCGGGGTGCCAAGCGCCGCCTGACCGAGTTCGACCGGAGCGTGGCCAACCAGGTGGCCGGCCGCGCACTTGAAGACGTCAGGGCAGTCTACGGCCACCTGCCCGAGATCTCGGATTACCTGGCCGAAGTGCAGGCCGACGTGGTGGACAACGTCGCGGCCTTTGCAGCCCAAGAAGAAGAGGCGAGCGAGGAGGCCAAGACTGCCAGGAAAGAGATGTTGAGACGCTACGCCGTCAACGTCCTGGTAGACCACGGCCAGCAGCAGGGTGCCCCGGTGATCTTGGAGACCAATCCCACCTATGGCAACCTGGTAGGACGCATTGAGCACCGTGCCGAGATGGGCACCCTGCTCACCGACTTTACCATGATCCGGGCGGGCGCACTGCACCGGGCCAACGGGGGCTACCTGGTCATTGAGGTCGACGGCCTGGCGGCCAACGGGGCGGCCTGGGAAGGGCTCAAGCGGGCTCTGAAGAACAGGGTCATCCGCACCGAGGAGATTGGCGAGCAGCGCCAGGTTGCGTCAACCGTTACCCTCGAGCCGGAGCCCATCGCCCTCGACGTCAAAGTGATCCTGATCGGTGACGCCTACACCTATTACATGCTCCACGACCACGAACCCGACTTTGCCAAGCTGTTCAAAGTGCAGGCCGACTTTGGCGCCGATTTTCCTCGCACCGCCGACACGTGCTTCTGCTACGCCCAGTTCATCGCCGCTCGCTGCCGGCAGGAGGGCTTGCTGCCGTTTGACCGCGAGGCGGTGGCCCGCGTTGTGGAATTTGGCTCACGCCTGGCCGGGCACCAGCGGCGGCTCTCCACCCACTTTGGCGAGATCGCCGACCTGATCCGCGAGGCTAGCTTCTGGGCCAGGAGGGCCGGCAACAAGCAAGTCACGGCCGGTGACGTGGGCCG
>JBFYTF010000334.1:0-8950 GCA_041300865.1 Anaerolineae bacterium | reverse complement strand
AGCCAATTTGGGGAAGCCGTGCAGTGGCGGTTCACCCTCAACGAGCTGGCCATGGCCGCCGTGGCCCTGTGGGGCGTGTTCGCGTTCCTGGTCATCGTCACCGGCAGCGCCGAAGCGGGTGGCCGCTGGCGCAAGGGCCTGCGCTATTGCCTCGTCGGGGTGAGCGTTGGGCTGGTGGTTTCGGTCCTGGCACTCGGCAGCTTCTTGTACGTGGGCTCGGGCGAATCTGAAGGTGTGATTGTGGCCGCCGAGGTGGAGGTCACGAGTGGCCCCGGAACCCAGTACGCGACCGCGTTCTCGCTGCACAATGGCGCAGAGGTGAGACTGCTGGAAACACGCGGGAGCTGGGCGCGGCTCGTTCTGCCCGGCAGCGACCTGGAAGGTTGGGTGCCGGCGAGCGCCGTCGAATCGGTCGCGGGCTAGCCAGACAGGTGAAGCAGGCGCCTTTCTGCCCCAGGCGCGCCCGCATCTGGGGCTCGCCTGCTCCCTGCTTGCCGGCCGACGCGCAGCAGAGGTCAGTTCCCAATACCGCCGTTTTGTGGTAGAATGCGGGCATAGCAAACACGTGGACAAGCGCCATGAGCAAACACATCCTTGTGGTAGACGACGATGCCCTGATGCGCCGCAGCCTGGCCTTTAACCTGGAGCAGAGTGGCTATCGTACGAGTACGGCAGCCGATGCTGAAAGCGCCCTGCGCCTCGCCCAACGCGAGCCTCCTGATCTGATCCTTCTGGACATCGGCCTGCCGGGCATGGATGGCCTGGATGCCCTGCGCAGCTTTCGCGAAAAGGCGGACACACCCATTATCTTTGTGTCAGCTCGGCGCAGGGAGCTGGACCAGGCCCTGGGCCTTGAGTTAGGTGCCGACGATTATGTGACCAAGCCGTTCGACCTCAACGTACTGCTGGCCCGCATCAAGGCAGTGCTGCGCCGCTCCAAGCGTGCGGCTCCTTTGGCGGCTACCTCCGAACGGCTTGAGGTTGGCGATCTTGTTGTGGAGCCGGCGGCCCACGTCGCCACCCTGGCGGGCAAGCGGTTGGACCTTGCCCCGCGCGAGTTTGCCGTGCTTCACACGCTGGCGATGAAGCCCGGACAGGTGATCTCTGTCGATGAGCTGCTGGCCCAGGTGTGGGGTGCCGAGTACGCGGGTGAGCCCCAGGTGGTCTATGTCCACATCCGCTGGCTACGAGAAAAAATCGAGGCGGATCCCAAGCATCCCTTCCGGATCGTCACCGTCCGGGGTGTCGGCTACAAGCTGGAGCCTTACGCCCAGGCGACGGAGGACTAACGCGATGCGTACGCTGCGTGGCCGGCTGATCTTGAGCCACATCCTGCCCATCTTGCTGTTGGTGCCCCTCGTGGGCGCTGCCCTCGCGTACCTGGTAGAGACGCAGGTCTTGCTCGCCGGTCTCACCGAGCAGTTGGTCGATCAGGCGACGATGACGGCCAAGATGGCCCGTGCGGAACCTGGCATCTGGAGCGATGCCGGCGAGGCCCAGCACTTTGTGAGCAGCTACACGATCAGCTCGGCATCGTGGATCGTGTTGTACGACCCCTACGGCAAGTTGTTGGCGTCCAGCCGGCCGGCGTCGCAGGGACAGGCCGAGCAGCCGGGAGCATTGGCGGGCCTGAGCGCTACCTTGACGGGAGAACAACCGGTGCATGTTGCCCACCTCAAGGCGCTGCGCCTTGTGCAAGTGATGGTGCCTGTCGTGGGACCCGACCAGGAGATCCTCGGTGTCGTGCAGCTCTCCCAACGGATGTCTGACCTCAGCCACCAGATCACTCGGCTGCGCTATCTAATTTCCGGTGTTTTGGGGGTTGAGCTGCTCGCAGGGGTCATCATCGGCCTGGCCCTGGCCGTGAACTTGGGGCGCCCACTGCGGCGCGTGACCAATGCCATCCAGGGAGTTGCGAGCGGGCGAGAGTGGACCACCCTGAAAGAGGAAGGGCCGGAAGAGATCAGCACTCTGCTAGTGGCCTTTAATGCCCTGATCGAGCAGCTGCGCGTGATGGAAGAATCGCGCCGTCGCTTACTGGCCAACCTGGTCCACGAGCTGGGCCGGCCGCTCGGGTCGCTCCAATCAGCGGCGCAGGCCCTCTTGCGGGGGGCGGATGACAACCCGGCGCTGCGCCGCGAGTTGCTGGAGGGCATGGACGGCCAGGTGCAGCGCCTGCACCCGTTGCTGGATAGCCTGACCCATCTCCACGATCAGGTGTTGGGAACCCTGGAGCTTCAGCTGCAGCCTATCGCTCTCGCTGACTGGCTGCCGCGTACCGTGGTGCCCTGGCGCCAGACCGCCCACGACCAGGGCTTGCATTGGGAGATCGACGTCTCCGACGGGCTCCCTGTGGTCGAAATCGACCCTGAGCGTATGGCGCAGGTCCTGGGCAACCTGCTCAGCAACGCCATCAAGTACACCCCGGAGGGTACGGTCTCGGTGGCAGCCAGCGCGCGAGATGGTGCGGTCGCCATCGTGGTGGGCGACACCGGCATTGGCGTTGCCCCCCTGGAGCAGGCCCGCATCTTTGAGCCATTTTACCGCAGCCAGCGTGACAAGCGTTTCCCGCAAGGTATGGGTCTGGGGCTCAGCATTGCCCGCGACCTGGTAGTGGCCCATGGTGGGCAGCTAGAAGTGGACAGCCAACCCGGCAAGGGCAGCCGCTTCACCATCCTGCTCCCTCTGCCATCTGCTCGGCGCCGCTGAACCATATAGGATTTCCCCAATACCGCCGCGGGTGCAACTTGTCACTGGGCCATCCGTGCGATATAATGGGACGATACGATACCATTTGACAGGAGCGGCAAAGGGGCGATGGACGAAAGCAAGACAGTCACCGCGCAGGCCGAAGTGATAGGCACCAGCCCAAGTGCTGCCCGTTCGATTCCGCCTGTCGGTCGCGCGCTGGCGGCGATAGCTCTGGTCGGCTTTGTGCTGGTGTTGCTGCACTGGGGCGCACCTGTCCTTACGCCGCTGCTGTTTGCCTTCTTTCTGATGGCGCTGAGCATGCCCCTCTACCGGTGGTTACAGGCGCGGGGTCTGAAGCAGGGCCTGGCACTGCTCCTCTTGGTCGTCGCGTTGGTGGCCGGTGGGGTGCTGTTGGTGGTATTGGTCCTGGTCGCGGTCGGTCGCCTGCAGGCCGGCCTGGCCTCCTACAGTGCGGCGCTGACGGCGCGGCTTGCAGAGGTCGAGGCGGCGCTGGCCCAGCGAGGCCTCGGCTTCGGAGGTGGGTCCGGTCAGACCGGGGACGCCGCAGCGTCCGTGCTGGCCGGTCTGCTGGCCGCAATTGTAGACGCCGCTAGCACCGCCCTGGTCGGCCTCGTAGTCGTGGCTTTTTTCTTGCTCGAGTCGTCGCGTTTCATCCGGATCATGCAAAGCGACCGGGTTCGAGGGCTGCCGTTCCTAGGCCAGGTGCCCCAAGTAGCCCGCACCGCGGTGCAGTATTTCGGGATTCGGACCCGGTTGAACGTCCTGACAGGTGCGGGGGTCTCGGCGATCTGTTTGATCCTCGGCGTCGATTATCCGCTGCTCTGGGGCGTGCTGGCTTTCTTCTTGAGCTATATCCCCTACATCGGCTTGCTCACGGCCATGATACCGCCCGCGTTGTTGGCGTTGGCGGAGCTTGGCTGGATTCAAGCGCTCATCGTGGTGCTCGCCATCACCGCGATGAATCTGGCGATCGAGAACGTCGTCGAGCCCGGCTACACGGGCAAGCGGCTCCAGCTGTCGCCGACCGTAGTCTTCTTTTCCTTCTTTTTCTGGGCCTGGTTGCTCGGAGCGGCCGGGGCCTTGTTGTCTATGCCCATCACGGTCCTTCTGCTGTTGGTCCTCCAGCGCGACGAGAGCACAGTTTGGATGGCGCAGATCATTGACCGCAACAGTTAACGCCGGTTTACCATTATCCACCAGGCGGAGTAGTTCTCTGCTTTAGCTGATCACCCCATCCTGCATCGATAGCGGGTCTTCTGCCGGCTCGATGTGCGTGGCAATATTGGCGCCGGGGATCTTTGACCGGACCTGATTCTCGATTTGATCGGCCACCTGGTGACCCTGTATGACACTCCAATTGCCGGGCACCAGCAAGTGAATCACCAGGAATTTGCGCGCCGCCGCCTGCCGCGAGCGCAGAGCATGGTATTTCACCCCTTTGGGTTCATACTCGTTCAGGATGGTCTTCACGGCATTGAGATCTTCCGGCCCCAACGCCACATCCAAAAGACCCCGTCCAGAGCGAACCAGCAGCCGGTAGCCAGTGAAGAGGATGTTCACGGCCACCAGCAGCGCAATGATGGGGTCCAGCCGAATCCAACCGGTCAGCCACACGAGAGTGATGCCCAACAGCACCCCCGCGGTCGTCCACACGTCGGTCATCAGGTGGCGAGCATCCGCCTCCAGCGTGATCGAGTTGTAGCGCTTGGCGGCGCGCATCAGGACCAATGCCACGGCCAGGTTGATAAGAGAAGCCGCAGCCGAGACCACCAGGCCGATACCGAGCTGCTCAAGCTCCTGGGGGTGGATCAGACGTGGCAGGGCAGTGATAATGATCCCGGCAGCCGCGAGGAGGATCATTCCCCCTTCAAAGCCGCTGGAAAAATACTCCGCTTTGGAATAGCCGAAAGTGAATTCGTCGTCTGCCGGACGACTGACCATGCGCAGTACCAACAGGGCAACGATGGCCGCCGCCAGATTGACAAACGACTCCAGCGCGTCCGAAAGCAGCCCGACTGAGCCGGTCAGAACGTACGCCGCCGACTTCATCGAAATGGTCATTATAGCGGCGGCAATGGACAACCAGGCGTAACGGGTGAGCGGGATAGGGGATGCGTTTTTTTCGGTCACTGATTTCTCCTCCCTTGATCCTCATTATACTACAGATGGTCGCGTTTTGTCACTTGCTCGGGCACTAGAGCCGGCGTTTTCGGGGTTGACAGAATGGCGCCTGCAGTAGTATAATCGCGAACGCGACCAGGTCGGTCCGATTATGGGCCTCGAACCCTGTCCTCGATGAGAGCTCGAACAGCCAGGTGCACGCGTCGATATGCGCCGTCTATCGCGCCGAGCCGCCAGATGTGGGCGCTACGCCGGCGCGCCACGCCGACGATTTCGACCTGGCGGAGGACAGGTCGAATTCGGACTGTGCCAAACGACTAGAGAGCGAACAAAGGTCTCAGCCTCGGGCCGGCTCGCAGGGGTCCCCGGCCGGGCTGCCTGTGAAGGGGAGAGATCCAACGTCTCTGCAGCATTTCGCCTGTGTCGCGAGGTACGGCCGATCCGAATCTTCTGTTGTCAGGACTGGTGAAATGGAAAGAGAAGTGCAAGGACAAACAACCATGGACGCTCGACACGCTTGTCATGCACGGTGGATAGCGGGAGGTGGTGTGAATGGGTGAATGGAGCCCCACAATCGGGCGGGGGACGTCCCCGCTCCACCTGAAGCGCGAGTTCAGTGTAGAGGACGAGCACGTCTACAATCGGGCCGGGCCGGTGCGCTGGATCCTATCGCACTTGTTGCGCTACCCGCACCTGATGGCCAGTTTTCTCCTGGCGGCGTCGCTCACTAACGTGCTCTTCTCGGCCATCCCGCGGCTCACGGGCTTGGCCTTCGACGAGGTGTTGAAACCCGAGCCCAGTGCAGAGCGCCTGTTGAGCATCGCCCTGGCCATCCTGGGTCTGGCCCTCGTGCGGGGCCTGCTGGACCTGACTAACTCGTGGTCGGTCGAGACCCTCGGCCAGCGGATGGAGCGCGACGCGCGTGAGGAGCTGTACATCAGCCTCCTGGGCAAGAGCCAGACCTTCCACAATCGGCAGCGAGCGGGCGACATCATGGCGCGGGCGACCAACGACGTACGCCAGCTCAATCCGATGATGAACCCGGGCGTGTCGCTGCTGATCGAGTCGATCATCGGCATCATCGCCCCACTCGTCTTTATCGCCTTCCTGCGGGTGGAGCTGTTGCTGGCACCAGTGCTCTTTGTCCTGGCCTACATCGTGGCCCTGCGCCGCTACGTGAGGCAGCTCAACCCGGTGGCCGGCGAGCAGCAGTGGCGCTTTGGGGAGATGAATGCCGGGCTGACCGAGACCATCACCGGCATCGAAGTCGTCAAGGCGGCGGCCCAGGAAGCGCAGGAGCGGCAAAAGTTCCTGGAAACCGCGCGCCGGGTACGCGACCTGTATGTCAAGCAGGGCGAGATCGAGGCGCGCTACTTACCCCTCCTGCTGCTGGGCTTTGCCCTGACCGGCGCGTTTGCCCACGGGCTTTGGCTGGTCTCCACCGGCCAGTTGTCCATCGGCGAGCTTGTCGCCTACATGGGGCTGATGGGCGTCCTGCGCTTTCCGGCGTTCATCTCTATCTTTACTTTCGTGCTCGTGGAGATGGGCATCGCCGGGGCGGGCCGGATCCTCCAGCTAATGAAAGAAGAGACAGAGCTGGACGAGAACAGGGCAGGCTATGCGGCGACCATGCATGGCGAGATCGTGTTCGACCACGTCACCTTCCGGTTGAACGGCGACACCGAGGGCCCACCGGTGCTGAGCAATGTGTCATTCCGAGCGGCCCCAGGCGAGACGATTGCCATCGTCGGCCAGACCGGGTCGGGCAAGACCACGTTGACCAAGCTGGTCAATCGCACCTACGATGTAGACAAGGGCCGGGTGCTTATTGACGGCGTGGACGTGCGCGATTGGAACTTGGATTCACTGCGCTCCCAGATATCGGCGATAGAGCAGGACGTGTTTTTGTTTTCGCGGCCCATCGCCGAGAACATTGCCTTTGGTTTGGGCCAGCAGGTGGGCGAAGCAGCCATTGTAGCCGCCGCGCGGGCCGCGCAGGCGCATGACTTTGTCACCCGCTTTGGCGATGGCTATAAGACGGTCATTGGAGAACGGGGGGTCACGCTTTCCGGCGGCCAACGGCAGCGCATTGCCATCGCTCGCGCACTGCTCACCGACCCGCGCATTCTGATTCTGGACGATTCGACCAGCGCCATCGATAGCTCCACGGAAGACCAGATCCAACAGGCCATCAGCCGGGTGCAAGAGGGACGCACGACGCTGCTTATCACCCACCGACTATCCCAGATCCGGCGCGCGGACTGGATCCTGGTGCTCAGTCGCAACGAGATCGTCGACCAGGGCTCGCACGAGGAGCTGATGCAGCGCTGCGAGCTGTACCGGCGGATCTTTGCCCGCTATGACTAGCGCTCGAGGAGACTGATATGGGCTTTATCATGGACGGTCTGGATGCTGAAGCATACGACCGCGAGTATTCTGACCGGCAACTGCTGAATCGAATCATCGGCTACTTTCGGCCTCATCTGCGCAGGATGAGCCTGGTGGCTCTGTTAATTGTGCTCAACTCGGTCATGGATGCGGCGTTCCCTTTTCTCATTGCCAGCAGCCTGGACCGGCTGCAGAGCGCCGCCGACCTGGGCCAGACGATCTGGGAGCGCACCGCATGGCTGATTGGGCTCATCCTCCTCTCGGGAGTACTGTCCTGGACGTTCAACTATCTGCGGCAAAAGTACACGGCGCGCACCGTGGGCGACGTGGTGCTTTGCCTGCGCCAGGATGCCTTTGATGCCGTCCTGGCGCGCGACCTGTCGTTTTATGACCAGTTCTCGACAGGCCGGATTGTCAGCCGCGTGACGTCCGATACCCAGGACTTTACCAACGTCGTGACGCTGACCCTGAACCTCATGAGCCAGGTGTTGATCGTGGCCATTGTCGTGGCGCTGCTGGTCTTTATCAACCTGCGCCTGGCGCTCGTTGCCCTGGCGATCGCCCCGGTAGTGGTCGCGGTGGCCCTGGCGTTTCGCCGCATCGCCCGCCGAACGACGACACAGGCGAGGCGCGGTTTGGCCGAGGTGAATGCCAACGTGCAGGAGTCGATCGCGGGCATCAGCGTGGCCAAGAACTTTCGCCAGGAGCAGCGGATCTATGACGAGTTCAAGCCGGTGAACGCGCAGACCTACCGGCTAAGCCTGCGCCAGGGCTTGACCTTTAGCACCATTTTTCCCACGCTGGGGACTATCGCCGGGATCGGCACGGCGCTCGTCGTTTATGCGGGTGGCATGGGCGTCATCGGCGGTGCGGTATCGGCGGGCAGTTTCTACCTGTTCATCGAGAGCATCAATCTCTTCTGGTTTCCGCTGACGAGCATCGCCTCCTTCTGGAGCCAGTTTCAGCTCGGCCTCGCCGCCAGCGAACGGGTTTTTGCGCTGATAGACGCCGAGCCTCGGGTGGTACAGACGGCGTCGAGGATCGCGCCGCGCTTGCAGGGGCGCATCGAGTTCCGCGATTTCTCCTTCCGCTATACCCCGAATGCAGAAGTGCTGGCAGATTTCTGCTTGACGATTGAGGCCGGCGAGACGCTGGCGCTGGTGGGCCACACGGGCGCGGGCAAATCGAGCCTCGGCCGGCTCGTAGCCCGCTTTTACGAGTTCCAAGGCGGCCAACTGCTCATCGATGGCCAGGACGTGCGCACGTTCGACCTGCACTCCTACCGGCGACAGCTCGGCATTGTGCCGCAGACACCCTTTCTGTTCTCCGGCACGGTGGCCGATAACATCCGATACGGCATGCCGGAGGCCAGCGATGAAGAGGTCGCGGCCGTGGCCGGCCGCCTGGGAGGTGGGGACTGGCTGGAGGCGCTGCCTCAGGGCTTGGCCACGCCTGTGGGAGAAGAGGGCAAGGGCATTTCGATGGGCCAGCGCCAGCTCGTCGCGCTGGCGCGCGTGCTGCTCCAGGACCCGGCCATCCTGATCTTGGATGAGGCCACGGCCAGCGTCGATCCCCTGACGGAGGCGCAGATCCAGGAGGGCCTGGACGTCGTGCTCTGCAACCGAACGGCAATCGTCATCGCCCACCGCCTATCCACCGTCAAGTCGGCCGACCGGATCGTTGTGCTGCGCGAGGGCGAGATCATCCAAGAGGGTAGCCACGAGGCCCT
>JBFYTF010000322.1:0-27710 GCA_041300865.1 Anaerolineae bacterium | reverse complement strand
ATGCCGGTCACCATCGACCATCAGGCCAGAGCGCCTCAGCCCAGAGCTATTCCCCCAAGTCTGCAAATCACGTCTCAGAGCCCTTCGTCCACTCGGCGTACCCCAAAATTAGAATGGCTGGTGCGCCTGCCTCCGTCCTTGACAGAACGGGTAGAAACCGCTATCATGGGCCAAGAGAGGGTTCAACATGGGCACTGCCCGCGAGCCGCAGCCAGTCAAGCTCATCGCCAGCCTCCTCACCGGAGAGCTCAGCCTCCTCGTCCGCGTGCAGGAGGACTTGGTCGCTGCCTGGGGCGCCATCGACGTCCAGAGCGAGCTCCTGCCCTTTGACCATACAGACTATTACGCCGCCGAGTTTGGCCCCGGCCTGCAGCGCCAGATCGTGGCCTTTGAGCGGCTCATCCCTGCCGCCGGCCTGCCGGCCGCCAAGCGCCTGGCCAACGACCTGGAGCAGTCGTTGGCGGCGGAGGGCCGGCGCCGCGTGAACGTCGACCCCGGTTATGTCTCGCTGGGCAAGCTGGTCCTGGCCAGCACCAAGGACCACGCCCACCGCCTCTACCTGGGGCAGGGGGTGTTCGGCGAGGTGACCCTCGCCTTTCAGCAGGGCCGCTTCCGGCCCTGGCCGTGGACCTATCCCGACTATGGCAGCGACGAGTACTGCGCGCTGTTCGGCCGAATTCGCGAGCGATACAAGGCCCAGCTCCGGGCAGCTTCCTGTTCGTAGTGCCCGCTGGAGCGCGGTGAAGACGCGGTCAAGCGTGCACGATAAACGGGCGGCAGCGTCTTGTTCGTCTCAGGCGCCGGCAGCGTCCCTGCTTCTGGCGCGCATAACAAGCCGCGCCCGGCGAGTAGGGCGTACGCTAGAAGGTGGAGCGGCGGACGGTGAGCCGCCGAGAGCGACGTGCGGGGCCGGTGCGAGCCGGCCACCCGGCAAGAGCGCGCACCACATGCGGGCTGCCCGCCCGGGAACCGGGCGGCACCCGGCAGCGTCTCGTAGATGAGACACAATCCACAGGAGGACAAGAATGGCAAAGAGGCGATGGCTCATCTGGAGTTTGTTGGCTGCCCTGGCCCTGGTCGCCGGCGCCCTGCCCGGCGCCGGGCAGCCCCTCACGCCGGCGGTCGCCCAGGGCGAGGGCGTCGAGCTGGCCGTCTACAACCAGGATCTGGCCCTGGTAAAGGACCTGCGCACCCTGGACCTGAGCGAGGGCCTCAACGAGGTCCGGTTCGACGACGTGGCAGCGCTCATCGATCCGACCAGCGTCAGCTTTCGCTCCCTCACCGATCCGGAAGGCACCGTCATCCTCGAGCAGAACTACGAGTACGACATCGTCGGCTCGGCCAAGCTTCTGCAAAAGTACGTGGGCCTGGAGATTGCCGTCGTGACGGAGGACGGGCAAGAGTACGCCGGTACCCTCCTCAACGGCGCCGAGGACGTCATCCTGGAGGCCGCCGACGGCCAGGTGACGGTCCTCAAGCTCGAGCAGATCAAGGAGTTCACCTTCCCGGCTCTGCCCGAAGGCCTCATCACCAAGCCCACCCTCGTCTGGGAGGTCGAGTCGGTGCAGGGCGGAGCCCAGGACGTGGAGGTCACCTACCTGACCGGTGGCGTCAACTGGCACGCCAACTATATCGTCGTCCTGGCCGACGACGACGCGAGCCTGGACCTGGATGGCTGGGTGACGCTCGACAACCGCAGCGGGACCAGCTACGAGGATGCCAAGCTGAAGCTTATCGCCGGCGACATCAACCGCGCCCCCACGCCCGACACCGTGGCCAAGGACGTCTACTATGCCGAGGAGGCGGCCAAGGCGCCCGCGCCTGCAGTGGAGGAGCGGGCGTTTTTCGAGTACCACCTCTACGAGGTCCAGCGCCCGGTGACGGTCAAGGACCAGCAGACGAAGCAGTTCGAGTTCGTCACCGCCAGTGACGTTCCCGCTGTCAAGTTCTTTGTCTACGACGGCGCGCAGCTCTACTACGGCGGCATCTACGCGCCCATCGACGACCCCAGCTACGGCACGACCTCCAACAAGAAGGTCATGGTCATGCTCGAGTTCCAGAATGGCGAGGAGGAGGGCCTGGGGGTGCCCCTGCCGCAGGGCACGGTGCGCGTCTACAAGGACGACGTCGACGGCTCGACGTTGCTCGTCGGCGAGGACGCCATCGACCACACGCCCCAGGACGAGGCGGTGCGGCTGTACATCGGCGACGCCTTTGACATCGTCGGCGAGCGGGTGCAGACCGACTTTCGCGCCGAGTACGACGAGGACTGGATAGAGGAGAGCTACGAGATCACGCTGCGCAACCACAAGGAAGAGGACGTCGAGGTCCGCATCGTCGAGCACATGTTCCGCTGGACCGAGTGGCGCATCCTCGAGTCGAGCCAGGAGCCGGAAAAGACCGACGCGCAGACCATCGAGTTCCGGGTGCCGGTGGAGGCGGGGGGCGAGACCGTCGTGACCTACACCGTGCGCTACGAGTGGTAGGCTCCTGCCCGGCGAGGCAAGCTCACGGTTCGAATTCAGGATCAGCAAAAAGGCTACTGCTCGCGCCTGACGGCGGCGGGCAGTAGCCGTATTTGTCTGGTTCCGGCTCCCGAGAGGCGGTGGTCCGGCTCGCTAGGACTGGTTCTCCAGCAGACCCTTCAGACTGTAGAGGTCGGCCTCCATCTGCCTTTCGAGGGATTTCGCCAAGATCGGCAGGGCCATCTTGCCAAAGATGTTGGTCAGCTGACCGTTAGCGGCCGCCCGTACCTCGGTCCCACCCGCCACAGGCTTGAGGGTGAAAAGGAACTCCATGGGGAACGGCTTGTCGCTCCCAAAACCGAACTTGCGGTTCTCCTCGTAGGCATTGACCTGCAGCTTGGCGACGAATTTTCTGCCCAGCGCCTTGCCCACCTGCTGCCACGTGGTTCCAAGCTTGGCCGGGTCATCGGAGACGTCCGTGATCTCCTCTGGGCCTTTGGCCCAGTCGGTGTGACCGGCCACGCGGGTCAAGACAGCAAACACCTCTGCCGGCGATCGCTCGATCAGGACCGAGGCCCCCGACGTCACTTCTTCCGCTTCGATGGACTCTATTCTGGTTTCTGTTGCTTCCACTTCTCGCTCCTGTGGGGGATCACCCCGTAGATTATGCATGGGGTTTCGGCGCTGATTCCCTGCCTGCAGGGTCAATATAGCCGACGACCGGGCGGTTGTCAATTAATGCTACATAAAAAATAGTAAAATTCAGCCCCCGCCCAGGACGAAGCCGGGGATCCGCTGCCCGACGGCGACTACCAAGCCTGTCCCGAATTTGACAACGATGGGGAGTAATAGTATACTGCCTGGCGCTGAGGGCAGTACAGTATCGTCGTGGCGGATTCGTCTAGGGGCCTAGGATACTGCCCTCTCAAGGCAGAGACACGGGTTCGAATCCCGTATCCGCTACCAAAAGGATGCTGCCCGTAGCTGAAGAAGCGCGGGCAGTATCCTTTTGTATACCGGGAGGGGGACATGCAGAATACTGCCCTCAATGTCCTGTTCGACGGCTTCCTGCTGTCCAGGGAAGCAGACGGAGCAAGGGACACCACGCTGACCGGCTAACGCTTCATGTTCATTCACCTGTGCGAGTCTCTGCCCACTCTGTGCATCGAGGACCCGAGGACCATCACCGTTGCGGACATCCACCAACATGCAGCCAACCCCGTTCAAAGACGGCAAAGAGCCATCGCCGGGCGCTCTTCGGCACCTGGCGATGGCTCGAGACTGCACGATAAGCCCTCTGCCATGGACCTACTGGCAGCTACCTGTCGAATCGCAGGCCCTTACCCACGCTCAGTTGCGCATGATGAGAGGGAGGTAGATCCACCGAGTGGCGGTCGTCCAGGTATAGGTCGCGGGCGCCGGATCGATGTTCAGGGCCAGGTCCAGCCCGCGAACCTGGAACTGGTGCTCGCCGCCAGTCAGAGCCTGGAGGTCATACGGCGACTTGCACACCTCAAACGCCGCTCCGTCCAAGGCGCATTCGAACAGCAGCAACGTCTCAGGGGTAGTGTCGTCGCTGCCGGTGAAGGTAAAGGTCGCGCCAATGCGCGCCGCGCGGGAAGGACCGCTGAGGATCGTCGTATCTGGCGGCGCGGTGTCTTCGGGCGCCGCCAGATTTTCACACTGGTCCTCTGCGCTGCCATGGACAATGTTGTCCCTGCCGGTGGGGGGCGGAACGTTCTCTTTGCACTGCAAATTGCCGTCGATTATGTTCCCTATGATATTGATGGTGCCCCTGTTCTGAAAGACCTGTACGTTGCCACCGACCAGGTTGCTGCCAAACTCGTTACGCGTGGCGCTTACGGCCCCGCTATTGGAGTCAAACAGGATATCGCCGTTTACCTTCACCTGGTCGACCCGGGCAGCGCCTCCCTGTTTGAGCTGGATATTGCCGACGACGGAGACGTCGACGACCATGACCAGCTCGGTGCCATCGGCCTGAATGCTGCCGCCCACACGGGAGCCGCCCAGCACTTCGACCAGCTTGGCGTCTACAGCCTGGATGTTGCCGATGACGGTGATCCCCGTGGCTGTCAACGAGGCGCCGTCCTCGACCTTGATCGTTCCTTCCACCATCGTCCCGTCGAGGGTGCAACTGGCGTTCTGCGGCACGCGCAGGTTATCTACGGTCACAGCGCCCATCAAGCCCGAGCAGGTGATCTCCTCGGCCAATACCACCTGGCCCCCCCATAGGGAACTCAGGAGAAACCCGACGGCAGTGATTGCCATGAACAGTTTTCTCACAACTTACACCTTTCTTCGCGCATGATTTGCGATCTGTGCCAAGCGCCTGAGGCGAGGCCACATCGCTTGCTGGGCAGTCCAGCTCCCCGAGAGGATGAAACCACCCTTATAGCTTAGTCATCGTCATCATCGTCGACATCCTCATCGTCGTCATTATCGTCGACATCGTCATCATCGTCGACATCGTCATCGTCGTCATCATCGTCGTCATCGCCAGCCCTGCGTCCGTTGCCATCGTCATCGCCGCTGTCATCGGCATCGTCGTCGCAGTCGTCGTCATCGCCCCTGTCGTCGCAGTCGCCATCGTCGTCGCACTCGTCGTCATCGCATTCGTCATCATCCCCAGCGAACCCGGCTGCAGGCGCGGTTGGCGAAGGTGAAGCGGTTGGCACCGCGCTTGGCGTGGCGGTCGGCGCGATGGTCGGCAGAGGCAAGTCCGGCCCTTCGCCCACGACTCTGATTTCGTCGGCAATCAGGTCGCCAAAGTAGGTCCTCCCCGTCACGCGAACCTCCGCGCCCACTCTGGGATTGCCGGCGATGACAGTCAGCGAGTCAACCACGACGGGCAGACCGCCGATGGTCCACAGCCGCTCACCCATCGACTGGAGGGTCCCTTCAAAGGACACCTCGGCACTCCGATCGGTAGCCAGGAGTTGCGTGACTTCGTTGCGGCGTTCCTGGCTGAACGCTGCCGAAAGCTGGGAGTCCCTTTCCGGGCCGGCAACAAACAAGCGCCACTGCTCCACGGCGAGCTTGGTCCCATAGAGGGCATCGCTGGGAACGGCGGACTCGGAGGCCCGCACAACCGTCGCCCCTGCGACCAGGAGGAGCAGCATCACAGCCAGCGCCGGTGCCGTCCAGCGTGGCCCCAAAGCGAGCATGGCCGGCCCCTTTGCCCTGCTTCCTGTCTGGGCCAAGAATCCGGCCCTGGCACGCTGCTGCACTGCCGGCGGTGGCTCGATGGCCAGCGCCTCGAGCCTGCGGGTGCATTCGAGCAATCGTGCCAGCTCGTCCACAACTCCAGAGCAGCTTGCCAGGATGCTTTCGTCCGTTTGGCAGCTGTCAAGTTGCTCCAGGCATTCAAGCAAGATCGCATCCCGGATTTTGCTCACGGTATCACTCCCTCTCGACCATGGACGATGCCAGTGCCGAAATTGCCCGCGCCTGCAGCATTTTGACCGCCCCCTCACTCTTTGCCATCAGCCTGGCCGCTTCCTTGACGGGCAAGCCTCCGCCAAAACGAAGGGCCAGCACGGTCTGCTGGTCTTCGGTCAGTCCCCGGATCGCCTCGTAAAGCTCGCGCCGCATCCACATCTCGTCCGCGCTCTCGTCCGGCCCCATCTGCTCCGCAACCATCGATTCGTCCAGGGCTACGACGTCCCAGCGGTGCCGGTGGCGATAGTACTCCTTCACAACGTGGGATGCCGTGCCGTATAACCAGGGACCGATGCTCTTTGGCTGCCCCAACCGCTTGCGCAGCGCTGCAAGGAAGCGGGTGAACACTTCACTGGTCATGTCCTGCACCGTCTGCAGATCGTCCACGCGGAAAGAGATGTAGCGATAGATGGGAGCATAGTACGCGTCGTGGATCTGGGCCAAGGCCTCTTGATCCAGGGCCCGCGCCCGACGAAGCAGGACATCTACGTCTTTCACAGCCATAGGACTCGCTCGCTCCAGGTGAGAGGACTGTGCCATGTCGGTCATTGTCGTGTCGCGCAGTTGCTCGTGAGCCCATTGTACAGGGCAAAGGCGAACCGGTCAAGGTGGCTGGTGTGGCGACCGAACCCTGTGGCCCGCCTCATTGGCCGTCCACGAGGCTCGGGCAGCGCCAAGACCCCCCACTGCCCAGCCTGCTGCCCATCAGAGAGATGCTTCACGTGATCCACTGCTTGCCTCTACTTATAGGTCACACTTTGGGGTCAAAAGTAACGGGCAACTCGCCGAGTCGGGCCGCTCGTGACAGCAACAAAGGCATCCATGACGTTTCGTATTACTCGGTCGACTCCTATGGGGATTCCGAGTCTGCGAGGAACCTGACCCTGACAATCGATTGGCTAGACGAGCCGTGCCCCGGCGCCCCGCCGCCGTCCGCAGGGAGCGATCCTGAGCCGCCGCCCTACTACGTCGTCATCAACGGGCAGCAGGACTGCCTGAACCGCAACGGCAGCAGCTGCTCGCCCTTTGTCCTCGGCCAGCCGGAGTGCACGAGCTGCGCGACGTGCAACGTCGACGTCCAGTCCGAGCTATGCGAGCCGTACCTCACCGGCGTGGTCCCCGAGGGCCAGACCGAGACCCTGTACGAGATGTGCCAGGCCGGCACCAGGTGGACCTCCCGTGTCCGCACACTGGACAGCCTGGGAAATTGCCCCGTCAGGGGCACCTGGATAAGCGATCCACCAGGCACCGGCGTGGACCTACCAACAACAATGCCCACTCCCGTGAAGGAGTGGGCATTGTCCCTGTGCCGCGTGATGGTGCGAGCAGGCTGAAGAGCTACCTGGGAAGAGGAGCCAACGCTCCGGCAGTTCCCGTGCGCGCTCCGAGTTGGTGGGCGTTCTTTTCCTGCGCGGCGTTCTTCAGCTGGTTCTTTTCCTGGCTCTGGGTCTCGCCCGCGTTCTTTTCCTGGTTCTGGGCCTGGTACTGGTTCTGCTCCAGGTTCTGGTTCTGGTAGGCCGGACCGGCCGGCTCCCCACCGGTGCCGAGCTGGTGCGCGTTCTTTTCCTGCTCGGCGTTGTTTGCCTGGTTCTTTTCCTGGCTCTGGGTCTCGCCCGCGTTCTCCTCCTGGTTCTGACCCTGGTTCTGGTTCTGCTCCAGGTCCTGGTTCTGATAAGCAGGCCCGCCGGCCAGCACCGGGGTGACGACGACCAGCATGGCGAGTGCCAGGATGGTCACGGACATGAGCGTCTTTTTCATCTCGAGTCTCCTTTTCTCTTTTCGGACTCCTGGGTTCTTTAGCTTGAACCCCTTCAGCGGCTCGTTTCTCTCTTGGTTTCCTACTGAGTAGACGCAGAAATGACGAAAAGGATACGGGTTCGGCGTAATGGACTTTCCGGAGCCCCATCGATCTGTCTCTCAGCTTGACAGATTCCCGGTTACAGGTAAGATCAGGCTATCGAGGTTCTATCAAGAGTCGGCGACGATCGTCACGGGGGCACATCAACCGGAGCCCTGCGGCACGCTCAGCCCCCCACTGCAGCACGCGAGGCGAGGACAAGGACTATGGACCTTCCCATTGATTGGCTGCTTGAGGGCGAGCCCTGGATCGCCTATCGGGCACGCCGCGATTTGCTGGGACAGGCGGACCAGGAGCCGGCGGTCAGCTCCGCCCGGCAGTCGATGCTGGCGGATCCTCTGGTCCAAAAGCTGCTCACGGAGCTATCCGGGTGGCCAGGGAAAGTCATCTCCAGCCACAAGAGCGCCGGCCAGCCGTTTCACAAGCTGACGTTCTGCGCGGACCTGGGACTGAAAGCCGATGATCCTGGCGTGAGCAAGATCGTTGCCCGCATCCTGGAGCACCAATCGCCCGAAGGACCATTCCAACTCCCCACAAACGTGCCCGCCCACTTTGGCGGAACAGGCCAGGATCAGTGGGCCTGGGCCCTGTGCGACGCGCCGCTCATCGTGTACGCCCTGGCCGAGTTCGGCCTGCAGGGCGAGCCGGCGGTGAAGGCGGCCGTCGAATACCTGGCCGGATTGGTGCGCGACAACGGCTGGCCTTGCACCGTCTCCAGGGAGCTGGGCAAGTTCCGCGGGCCGGGACGCAAAGAAGATCCCTGCCCGTTTGCCAGCCTGGCCATGCTCAAGGCCCTGTCGGCGATCGAGGAGCTGCGCGCCGGCCCGGCTTGCGACGTGGGAGCCGAGACCCTGTTGACGCTGTGGAGCGACAGCCTGACGCGGCACCCCTATATCTTTTACATGGGCACTGACTTCCGCAAGCTGAAGGTCCCTTTTGTCTGGTACGACCTCATGCACGTGCTCGACGTCCTGTCACGATTCCCGTGGCTCAAGACAGACGGCCGGCTCCTCGACATGCTCGGCATCTTGAAAGGCAAGGCGGATGCGCAAGGGCGCTTTACCCTCGAGTCTGTCTGGATGGCGTGGAAGGACTGGGAGTTTGGGCAAAAGAGACAACCCTCCAGGTGGTTGACCTTGATGGCGTGGCGCATCATTCGCCGGGTGGAGACGTGATTCCTGCGCGCGACGGCGGATGATAGGCTAAAGGAAGCTATGGCAACAACCGGCGGTCAGCCGGTGCATAGGGAGGATTGGTATGGACGAGCTTCAGGCTGAACTCGTCGCGGCCATCAAGGCGGCCGTCGCCGCTTCGCCTCTCAATCGCCTGGGGGATCTTGGCTCTCCCTTCTTCGAGGAGCCGTTGGTGGGCTTTGCCGACGGCGACGACCCGCTGTTCGATCTCTACAAGACGGTCGTGGCCCCCGAGCACCTGACGCCGCGCGAGGCGCTCGCGGCGTATGCCGGGGGCGGGACTGAGCCGCCGCCCTTTCCTCAGGTGAGCGTCGTCTCGTGGATCTTGCCCATCGCCGCCGAAACCAAGCGCAGCAACGGCGAGATGGCCGTGGGACCCTCCCTGCGCTGGAATCAGACCCGTTTTCAGGGTGAGGAGTTCAATGACAGCCTGCGCCGGACCGTCGTCGGCTTTCTGGAGGAGCGGGGCCGCCAGGCCGTCGCGCCTGCCCTGCTCAGCGGCTTCCACAGGCTGCGCGGGCCGTATGGCGAGGCGTCGGTCTGGTCCGAGCGCCACATCGCGTACGCCGCCGGCCTGGGGACCTTCGGGCTGTCCGACGGCTTGATCACGGCCCGGGGCATCGCCCACCGCTGCGGCAGCGTGGTGGCCAACGCCGGCTGGCCTGCCAGCCCACGGCCCGCGCCGGGTGCCGACCACCGCCAGTACTGCCCTTACGTCCACGATGGAACGTGCGGCGTCTGCATCCAGCGCTGCCCGGCCGGGGCCATCGGTCCGGCCGGCCACGACAAGGACCGCTGCCGGCAGTACATCCACGTCACGCTGGCCGAGTGGAGGAAGCGGCCGGGATACGGCGGCGAGTACCTGGCCTGCGGTCTGTGCCAGACGGGCGTGCCGTGCGAGTCGGGCATTCCGGCCGGGCGGGCACTGGGCTGAGACTGCCGGCTGTCACCTCCCTGCCGGGGCTGGCAGGGGGTCGACCTCGTTCAGTTGCCATGTGCGTGGGCTTTCGAGGGCCAGGCTCACAAGGATTGGAAGGAGCGGATGATGAAACGTGGTAACACGAGTCGCCTGGACCAGAGCGCGCATGCCGCGGCACTGCGGGTCCCGGCAGGGTTGGCGATACTGGTACTGATGCTCTTGGTGTCGGCCTCGAGTCTTCAGTATAGCTACGCAGGCGCCGGGCCAGGTCCGCGCACAGGTGACAGCCTGTACGCGGCCAGCCCACGCGGGACTGTCAACTCCAGCAGACTCTACGTGCCGAGCGTCAGCCACGAGTACAACTGGAGGGCGATCGTGGAGTGGACTCCCTGGGCATTTCCCAGCCAGCCTGTTACAAAGCTCCTGGCCGGTCCGGGAGCAGGGGAGGTGTGGAGCATCGCAGCAGAAGGTCTGTATCGCTCGACGACCCACGGCCAGACGTGGGAGCGAGCCGACCTTGGACTTCCTTGGGTACCCACGTTCCTGGCCTTGGAGGACAGTTCTTTGCCAGATGCGGCCGTGTACGCCGGCCATTGGTCAGGGCAGATCTATGTCTCTCGCAACAGCGGTTTAAGCTGGGCTCTCGATGCCGGTTTCGCATGGCCCTACTTGGATCTCCTGACCTTTGCCGGTAATGCGCTGTATGCCCAAACCTACCCACCCTTCCAGCTCCGGCAACGGCTGCCAACAGGTGAATGGCAACCGGTAGGCAACGAGCTGGATAGCCGTGCCAACGACGTGGCCGTCTATGGGTCGACCGTGTACGTTGGAACGTCAACCGGATTGTATCGCCTGGCTGGGAATACGTGGGAAGCCGTGTCGATCGATGAGTATGCCGCTTTGCACCAGGACCATACGGAATGGATTGCGCCCGACCTGTGGCCCGAGCGGCAAGTGCCAACCGTCACCATCCCGTCAAGCACTGAGGTTCACTCCATTTTTGTCCACGACGGGCTCATGTTCGCCGGTGCTGGGCCGAGGGGTCTGTACAAGTCGAGTGATGGGCTGAACTGGACCGCCTGCGACGTCGGCCTCACTAACGCCTATTGGGTCACCGTGCGGGAGATGGTTGCGAGCGCCAGTGGACGCCTCTTCGTTGCGACCGAGACCGACGGGGTTTTCGTGAGTGATAGCCAGGGCGACCGCTGGCAAGCCCTGGATGCGGGGCTGCTGCACTCTACCACGGCGTATGGTGTGCTGCTCGACGGTATAGGCGCTACCGCTCTTACCATGGTCCGGGATGAAGAAGGTGAGCAAACCTTGGGGGCAGTGTTCAACGGCGAGGGCGTCTGGTATCTGACGGTTACAGATGACACCCTCGTCTCGGATCTCCCTGCCGAGTCGCCGCCCAAGGCTGTGCTCGTGGTAGGGCCCATTGACCCGCCCGATCACGCCGCGACCAGGTCATACATCGCCTGGGCGGATCGCCTGGCAACGATCATGGAGCGGAATGGGTTGAATGTCGTCAAGGTCTACTGGCCCGAAAGCACGTGGGAAAACGTGCGGCGGGCGATCGGCGGCGCGAGCATCATCGTCTACAAGGGGCATGGGTTTGGCCTCGGCGACATCCCCGCCGATCCCACAGAGATGTACGGTGGCCTTAACGGCTTCTGCCTGGTCCATCCCGAAGATCCCGCCGGAGCACGTCTCGGAACACAGGACATGCTGGTCGCCACCAATAGGCTTGCCAGGAACGCCATAGGATTTTTCTTCTGCTGCTCGTGCGCGGGTGCTTCGGCCGCGGACAGCTCTCCGGTATCGGAAGCGCTCGCCAGACGGCGGATCGAGGCCTACTCGTCGACCGTGATGCGCATGGGCGGCGGCGGCTACTTTTCAGGGGTAAGCGAGGAGGCCTTGCTGGAGGACTTGCTTGCCCATCCGAACAAGAGCCTGGGCGAGCTGTACGTGGCGGCCGGTGGAGCCCCTGAACACGTCTACTCCCATGTCCTGTGGCCGGATCAAGCCGTCTGGTTTGACGGCAACACGACGAGCGGTTGGGGCCGAGCCTTTGCCGGCGATCCGGATCTCACCGGCCGGGATGTGTTAGGGCCCTGACCGGAAGTGGCGAGCCACGGGGTAGCCCTGCCTCATTTCCGCGGCTTCCCTTGACGCCCGCCCGGGCCCATGCTATACTCCACGCGAGGACATTTGCCTGCATGAGAGGTGTGCCGTGATCGTCGACCCCGAAGCGATGCCCAAAGTGCTGCAGCTGTACCTGGAGCTGACCCAGTACCCCACCCTGGCGCCGCTCATCCGCGAGCGGATGCGCGCCGAGCTCTTTGCCCGGGGCGTCATCTCGCCGGGTGACTTTGAGCAGGAGGTCAAGAACAAGGCCATGCTCTCGCAGGAACGGGAGGGGCTGCGAGAGCCCTTTGTCCAGGAACCGGAGGACGTGTGGCAGGCCCGGGTGCAGCACTATCGCGAGAACCTCACCGACTTTTACTTTGGCCACAACCTGCCCCATGCGCGCTTTGAGCAGATCGTCCATGACGTCCTGGCCAAGCGCGTGCCCGAAGAGGACATTGTCCTGACGTTCAACCCCGAACTGTCACCCTGGTCGCTCATCTTTGAGCGCGGCGAGACCTACGAGCGGCTGCCACCCGCCCAGCGCCAGCGCGTGCGCCACCACCTGCGCGAGATCATTGTCGTGCTCACCAAGGGGCTCGTGAGCGACCAGCTGGCCTTTGTCGGCATTGCCAAGGATCTCTTTGGCATCGCCGACCTGAAGCACATCCTCGGCCGGCGCATCGGCCGGGGCAAGATCGGGGGCAAGGCGGCGGGCATGCTCCTGGCCTGGAAGATCCTGAACCTGGAGCCGGAGGGGCAGGGCGGAGGCCGTGAGGACGCCGAGCTGGCCGACCTGCGGCGCCGCGTGGTCATCCCCGAGTCCTACTTTATCGGCGCCGACGTGGTCTATGATTTCATCGCCCTGAACAACCTGCACCACCTCAACGACCAAAAGTACAAGTCTCGGGCCGAGATCGAAGCCGACTATCCCAAGGTGCGCGAGGCCTTTATCGGGGGCCGTTTTCCCGAGCCGGTCGTAGACAGCCTGCGGGAGCTGCTGGCCCAGGTGGGCCACCGCCCCCTCATCGTGCGCTCCTCCAGCCTCCTCGAGGACAACTGGGGCACGTCCTTTGCCGGCAAGTACGACAGCTTCTTCTGTCCCAACCAGGACAGCCCGCAGGAGAACCTGAAGGCCCTGCTCCTGGCCATCAGCAAGGTCTATGCCAGCGTCTTTAGCCCCGACGCCCTCTTTTACCGGCAGCAGATGGGCTTGCTCGATTACGACGAGCGCATGGCCGTCCTGGTGCAAGAGGTGCAGGGCGAGCGCCACGGCGACCATTTTTTCCCGACCCTGGCGGGCGTCGCCTTCAGCCACAACCCCTTTCGCTGGACGGCCAAGATCCGCAGCGAGGAGGGGTTCATGCGGCTGGTATGGGGCCTGGGCACGCGCGCCGTGGAGCGCGTGGACCGCGACTATCCGCGCATGGTGGCCCTCAGCCACCCGGGATTGCGCCCCGTGGCCGGCGTATCCGAGGCCAGGCACTACTCACAGCACTACGTCGACGCGATCAACCTGGCCACCAACCATTTCGAGACGTTGCCGGTGGCCGAGCTGCTAACCGCCGACTTTCCGGCGGCCCGGCTCCTGGTCTCCGTGGACCAGGGCGATTATCTGCAGCCGCCCATGGCCTACGATCCCCGGGTGGCGCCGCGCGATCTGGTGCTGACCTTTGAGAACCTGCTCACGCGCACGCGGTTCGTACCGCTGTTCAAGGCACTGCTGCGCCGGCTGGCGGACGCCTTTGGTTGCAACGTCGACGTCGAGTTCACGGCCGACATCATCCCCGGCTATCCCGAGCCGGATTTTCGCATCCACCTGCTCCAGTGCCGGCCGCAGGCGGCGCAGCGCGCCCTGCCGGCCGGCGACATGCCGGCCACGGTGCCCGAGGCAAATGTCATCTTTCACTCGGACCGCCTCGTGCCGCAGGGCTGGGTGCAGCGCATCCGCTACGCCGTTTATGTCGATCCCAGGGCTTACAACCGCCTGCCCGACGAGACGACGCGGCTGGAGATCGCCCGCGTGGTAGGTCGCCTGAACCAGGCCCTGGCCGGCGAGCGCTTTATCCTCATCGGGCCGGGCCGCTGGGGCAGCAACAACCCCAGCCTGGGGGTCAAGGCCACCTACGCCGACATCTATAACACGTCCATGCTCATCGAGATTGGCCTCTCCGGCGGTGGCTCGGCCGAGCCGTCTTACGGCACCCACTTCTTCCAGGACTTGGTGGAGGCCCAGATCTATCCCCTGGCGCTCTATCCCGAGGAAGAAGGCACGATCTTTCGCTGGGAGTTCTTTGAGGAGTCGCCCAATGCCCTGGCCAGGCTGCTGCCCGAGATGGCAGGCTATGCGCGCTGGGTGCGCGTCGTCGACATTCCCGCCGCCAGCGGTGGCCAGCTGTTGGAAGTGATCATGGACGGCGAAAAGGGCGAGGCCCTGGGCTATCTGCGCTCCTATCAGGGGGGATAGGCCGCTTACAGCAGCTCGATGTGATACTCCAGGATCTCGACGTCGGGCCGGTTCGTTTCGATCCATTCCACGACGCGCTCCATTTGGCCGTGGACGTACTCGCTGCTGGCGGACACGCCGCTGACGCCGAGCACGGCGCGCTGCCAGACGTCCTGCGCGTCGACCTCGGCGATGGACACGTTGAACTCCTGCCCGATGCGGGCGATGATCGACTTCAGGATCCGGCGCTTGCCCTTCAGCGAGTCGTTGCCGGGCAGCCGCAGCTCGATGGTGCACACGCCAACGTGCATGTTCCTACCACGCCCCCCAGGCGACGTCCCAGTCCTCGGCCGGGTGGTTTGTCACGTTCACCAGCCCACTGCCGTCCAGGTTCATGATAAAGACTTCGGCGTTGCCTGTGCGCCACGACACAAAGGCCAGCCGCTTGCCGTCGGGAGACCAGGCGGGGTGGTCGTCGTCGGCCGGGTCGTTTGTCAGGCGCACCGCGTTGCTGCCGTCGGCGTCCATGACATAGATCTCCCAGTTCTGGTCACGGTCGCTGCTGAAGGCGATGCGGCGGCCGTCGGGTGACCAGGCCGGGCTGACGTCGCCGGCCGGGTGTTTCGTCAGGTTGGTCAGGCTGCTGCCGTCGGCGTTGACGACCATGATCTCGTAAGCGCCGGTGCGCCGCGAGTCAAAGGCGATGCGGTCACCGGCGGGGGAGCAGGCGGGGCTGAAATCCTCGCGCGGGTCATTGCTGACGTTCACCGCGCCGCTGCCGTCGGGATTGCCGGCATAGATCTCCCAGTTGCCCTCCCGCCCCGAGGCATGGACCAGGCGCGGGCTGCTGCCCGGTAACCAGCAAGCGTACACCTCGTCGGCCGGGCTGTCGGTCAGCCGCAGCAGGTTCCCGCCGCCGGCATCGACGCTGTACAGATTCAAGTTGCCATCCCGGGCCGACTCGAAGGCCAGGCGTCCGATGCCCTGCACGGGTGGCAGCCAGGAGGGCCGGCCATCCTCCCCAGGCGAGTTCGTCAGGCGGGTCACTGGGCCGCCGTCCTCAGCCATGACATAGATTTCGAGGTTGCCGTCCCTGTCCGAAGCAAAGGCCAGGGTTCCCCGTGGTGGACCTGCGAGCGACGGTGTGTTGGTTGCGGCCGGCATCTGGGGCGGCGCACTGCTCGGGGCCGGAGCCAGGGTGGCAGTGACGAGAGGCGCCTCACCGGTCGGGCTCTCACCGGCTGCCGGTTGCGGGGCAGCCCCGGCCTGCAAGAGGCCGGGACCCGGGGTGGGCGTGGCCGTGGACAGAGCGCCCGCAGACAGCGTGGCCCGGGAGCGCGCCAGGGGGCGGCCCGAGGCACTGCCGGCCGGAGTGGCCTGTGAGTTGCGAAAGATCAGCAGTCCGCCGGTGATCAGGATGCCGCAGGCCGCGAGGGCCAGGCACGCGGTCGACGGGACCACCAGGAACCAGAAGATCCTGCGAAACCGCACCCCGCGAGCGTACTCTGGCGACACGGAACCCCCCTCCCCGGGCGGGGCTCTTACTCCCGGTCCCGGGCGCGGAACACGAGGTTGAGCGGCGTGCCCGTAAAGCGATAGTGGCGCCTGATCTGGTTCTCGATGTAGCGCTGGTAGGAGAAATGGACCAGCTCCGGCTCGTTGACGAAAAAGACAAACGTGGGCGGGTCGACGCTGGCCTGCGTGGCGTAAAAGAACTTGACGCGCTTGTTTCCCTTGTGGGGCGGCGGGTGGCGCACGGTCACGTCTTCCACCAGGCGGTTGAGCTCGCCGGTTGAGATGCGCACCTGGCGCTCCTGGTAGACCTCGTGGGCCAGTGGCAGGATTCTGTTCACCCGCTGCCCGGTGAGGGCCGAGACAAAGAGCACCGGCACATAGTCCAGGAACTGGAGGTTGGCCCGCACCTGCTTGGTGTAGGCCTCCATGGTGTAGGTGTCCTTCTCCACCAGATCCCACTTGTTGATCAGGACCACGACGCTGCGCTTTTCCTCGAGGATGTACCCGGCTACGTGGGCGTCCTGCGCCGTCACCAGGTCCTGAGCGTCGATGAGAAGCAGGACGACGTCGGCGCGGGCGATGGCCTTCATGGAGCGCAAGACGCTGTACTTTTCCAGGCCCGGCTCGATCTTGCCGCGCCGGCGGATGCCGGCGGTGTCGATGAGCAGCACTGCCTGGCCTTCCCAAGTGAGGTACGTGTCGGTGCTGTCGCGCGTGGTGCCCGGAATGTCGCTGACGATGGCCCGTTCCTGGCCCAGGAGCTTGTTGAGGAGCGAAGACTTGCCCACGTTGGGCCGCCCCACCAGGGCGATCTTGACCGCGTCGGGCTCCTCGATTTCTTCGACAACGGGCAGAGAGGCGGCGACTTGGTCCAGCAGGTCGCCGATGCCCAGGCCGTGGAGCGCTGAAACCGGAATAACCTCGCCCAGGCCCAGGGCATAGAACTCGAGCGCGGCCTGCTGCCTGGCCGGGTTGTCAGCCTTGTTGGCCGCCACGAGGACGGGCTTGTTGGTGCGGCGCAGGACGTGGGCCACGTCCTCGTCGGCCGGCGTCGGCCCGTCGAGGACGTCCACGACGAGGATGATGGCGTCGGCCTCTTCGATGGCGATCTCGGCATGGTGGCGGATCTCCTCGATAAAGCCGGCGGAGGCCACGGCCAGGGGTACGATCTGGTCGCGGGGCGAGCGCTGCTTCTGGCTTTCGACGATCTCCAGCCCGCCGGTGTCGACGACGGTAAAGGGCACGCCGTTCCACTCGGCGTCGCCATACAGCCGGTCGCGGGTAGTGCCGGGCAGGTCTTCGACGATGGCCTGCCGCTGGCCGACGATGCGGTTAAAAAGGGTCGACTTGCCCACGTTGGGACGACCGACCAGGGCGACGATGGGTAGCGGCATGTTTGTCCTTGTGCGGCCAGGCTTCGCCCTGGCCCGGAGGTCAGGGTGAAACCCGGCCGGTGGTTGTACGCCGAGAGCTAGTCGCGCACAAAGCCCATGCGCTCGGCGGGCGGGTCAAAGTTCCGCTTTGGGGTCTGGATCTCGCCGTACTTGTCCTCGTACTTGGCGAGGTTCTCGCCCAGGGCCCGGTGGAGCAGCTTGGCGTTCATGGGCGTCATGATGATGCGAGCATAGACCTTGGTCTTCGGTGCGTTGGGCAGCACCCGGGCAAAGTCCACGATTGTCTCTGACGCCGAATGGCTGATCATTGCAAAGTTCGAATAAGTAGCCTCCAGCTCGACCGGCAGCTCAACTTGGATTGGGCGCCGCGGGTTGGGGGCGTCGCCATTGTCTCCCATCATTGGTTTCCTATCTAGGCCATGCCTCCCTTGGCATGCCGCGTTATTGTCTCCATCGACAGTCTATGCAGGCGTCGCACTTCTGGCGACGCCTGCCCTGATAAAGCCTCGCTCGTGCCTTCAGAAAGGCAGAGTCTCGTCGTCGAAGCCACCCCGCTCCGGCGGTGCCTCACCGACGGGCGCTCCGCCCCCAGCGCCGCCGTCGCCGCGCTCGCCGAGGAACTTGACCGTGTCGGCCCGGATCTCAAAGCTCGCCCGGGCAGTGCCATCGTTGCCCGTCCAAACACGGGGGTTGATGTTGCCCTCGCTGGCTTCGCCCTGGACCACGCCTTCGACGAACACCATGCGACCCTTTGACAGGTAAGAGTTGACCGTCTCGGCCAACCCACGCCAGCAGGTGACGCGCCACCAGGTGGTCACTTCCCAGTTCCTGCCGTTGTACGATTCCTTCCAACCGTTTGGGCAGGGTCGCTCGCCACCGTTAGGTAGCTTTTTGGAGATGGCCTCCTTGGTGGCCAGCCGAAAGTCGGCCACCGGGGTTCCATCCGGGGTATAGCGCATTTGGGGGTCTCCCCCAACATGGCCGATGAGCGTTACACGCTGAAACATCTCTTACCCTCCCCTCAATCTGTGCTGTCCAATGCACCTATGGGCGCACCAGCGGGACGCCACACCCGATCTTACCGCAAAATCGTGCAAATGTCAAAGGGGGATGAGCTACCAAAAGTAGGGCGCAATCCAATCCTTGCAAGTGGTCACCAGGCGGGGCATGCCCCTCAGACTGGCCCTCCACCACAGGGCGGTGGAGTTGGCAGCCGGCCGCGCCTGCGGTATAATGCGCCCATGGAACGTGTCGAGCTCCTTGCCCCGGCCCGGGACCTGCGCTGCGGACTGGTCGCCATCGACTGCGGCGCCGATGCCGTCTACCTCGGTGCGCCCCGCTTTGGCGCGCGCCAGAAGGTGGGCAACACGCTCGAGGATATCGCCGCGCTCGTGGCCCACGCCCACACCTATTGGGCCCGGGTCTATGTCACCGTCAACACCCTCCTCCATGACGACGAGCTGCCCCAGGCGGTGCGGCTCATACACGAGCTGTACGAGCTGGGTGTGGACGCGGCCATTATCCAGGACGTGGGCCTCCTGGAGTCCGACCTGCCGCCCATGGCCCTCATCGCCAGCACCCAGATGCACAACCACACCCCGGAGCGCGTGGCTTTCCTGGAGGCGGTTGGCTTCCGGCGTGCCATCCTGGCCCGCGAGCTGAGCCTGGAGCAGATACGCGCCATTCGCGCCCACACCTCCCTGGAGCTCGAGTGTTTCGTGCACGGAGCGCTGTGCACCGGCTACAGCGGGCAGTGCTACCTGAGCTATGCCATCGGCGGCCGCAGCGGCAACCGTGGAGAGTGCGCCCAGCCCTGCCGGCGCAAGTACAGCCTGGTCGACGCCGACGGACGGGTGCTGATGCCGGCGCGCCATCTCCTCTCCCTGCGCGATCTCGCCCTGGATGCCGAGCTGGGTGCGCTGCTGGATGCCGGAGTAACGTCGTTCAAAATCGAGGGGCGGCTCAAGGACGAGGGGTACGTGGCAAACGTGGTGGCCTGGTACCGCCGCGAGCTGGATCGTGCCCTGGCGGACCGCGGCTGGGCCCGCAGCTCGTCGGGCCAGGGCCGCCCCGCGTTCGAGGCGGACCTGAGCAAGACCTTTAACCGCGGCTACACTACCTACCTGCTCCATGGCCGGGGTGAACCGCCCGGCGCCCTGGACTCACCGAAGATGGTGGGCGAGCCCCTGGGCAGCGTGCTGTCTGTTGAGGGGGCGAGCTTTGTGCTCGAGACGACGGTGCAGCTACACCCCGGCGACGGGCTGTGCTGGTTTGGGACGGACGGGGATCTGGAAGGCACGGTGGTCAATGCCGTCTCCGCCCCGCGGGCTGCGCCCAGCACTTCCGCCCGCCGCCTGCTGGTGACCGCCGAGAGAATGGCCGGCATCCGCCCCGGGCTGCCGCTATACCGCAACCACGACCACGCCTTCTTGCGCCAGGTGACGGCCGGCCTGAAGGCCGCGAGCAGCCAACCTGCGCGGCAGATCGCGGTGCGCCTGCGGCTCGAGACGACCGCCGGGGGCCTGCGGCTGCAGGCCGTGGACGAGGATGGGAACTGGGCGGAGGCGTGGCTGCCTATCAATGCCGAGCCGGCTGAGAAGCCCCGCCAGGCGGAGGCCACGGCGCACAAGCAGCTGTGTCGCACCGGCGACACGCCCTTTGCCTGCGCGGGTGTGGAGCTGGCCTGGGACCGGCCCTGTTTCGTGCCCGTGGCAGCCCTCAACGCCCTACGCCGCGAGGCCCTGGAACGTCTGCTGGCCGTCCGCGCCGCAAACCGCCCCGCCTGGCGCGGTGAGGTCCGGCGCAATGACACCCCCTACCCCGAGACGCAGCTTTCCTACCTGGGCAATGCCCTGAACCGGCAGGCGGTCGCCTTCTACCGCCGCCACGGAGTCCTCGAGGTTGAGCCGGCGGCCGAGTCGGGGCTGGACATGCGCGGCCGGGTGGTGATGCGCACCCGCTACTGCCTGGCCCACCAGCTCGGCTACTGCGGCGGGGACCGGCGCCGGCGGCCGCTGCGCGAGCCCCTCGCCCTCGTCGACGAGGACGGGCGCCGCTACGGCCTGCGCTTTGACTGCCGGGCGTGCGAGATGGAAGTCGTTTTTGAGCCGGGCCCGGCCTAGCACGCCAACCCACCCGCCGCCGTTGCCGTTCCCGGTGCGCGACTGGGAGCGATCGCGCCGGGCTCAGCCCTCCGCGGCGCGCCAGCGGCGCTGCTGGTGCCCATAGCGCTCGCCGCCGTCCACGACCAGGACCTCGCCGGTAATATAGTCCGCCTGGATCAGAAACAGGACGGCCGAGGCGACGTCCTCCGCAGTGCCCCAGCGACCCTTGAGCGTGCGCGCCGCAATCTGGCCGGCGACCGCCGGGCTGTAGCCGGGCGGCGGCAGCACCGGGCCGGGAGCCACCGCGTTGACCTGCACCCCAGGTGCCAGCTCCAGGGCCAGCTGCCGGGTAAGGGCCAGGAGTGCGGCCTTGCCCACCGCGTGCGCCGCATAGCCGGGCCACGGTTGCCAGGCCGAAAGGTCCACCACGTTGACGATGGCCCCTTCGCCGGCGCGCAGCATCCCCGGCGCCACTGCATTGGCACAGTACATGGCGCCGTCGATGAGAATGCCCGTGACTCGGTGCCAGTCGGCGAAATCGACCATGGGAAAGGGCGTCTTGCGCCACAGGGAGGCGGCGTTGACCAGGACGTCTACGCTGCCCAGGCGCTCCTCCGCGGCGGCGATCATGGCCTGCACCTCGCCGGCCTGCGAGACGTCGGCGCGCAGCGGCAGGGCCTCGACGCCCAGGCTGCGCGCCATGGTCGCCGTCTCCTGCGCCGCCTCGGCCGAGGAGTGATAGTTGATGACCACGCCAGCGCCTGCCCGGGCCAGGGCCAGGGTGATGGCCCGCCCCACGCGATGCGCGCCGCCTGTAACCAACGCCGTCTTGCCCCGCATCTCCATCGCCCACCTCCTATCTCGTGCCCGGTCTTGACTCACAAGATACACCGCTCGAGGCAATAAGTCAACATCAGAGCGGTCAGCCGCGCGGCGCCAGTTGACAGCCACGCCATTTGTTGCTATACTGGTGAGCACTATAAACATTACCTCGATGGTTGCTGCCGACGGCAAAAGCGGCGCTACCCATCAAAGAAGAAAAGGAGAGCCCAAAATGGAAATCGGCACCCGAATGCAAGACGCTATCAACCACCAGATCCGAGAAGAACTCGCGTCCGCGTACATCTACCTCGGAATGTCCGCCTACCTGGAATCGATCAGCCTGCCGGGCATGGCTCACTGGATGAGACTCCAGAGCCAGGAGGAGCTCGCCCACGCCCTCAAGTTTTTTGACCATGTCGTCGAGCGTGGTGGGCGCGTCGTCCTGGAAGGTCTCGAGACCCCGCCCCTGGAGTTTGCAGGTCCGGCGGAAGTGTTCGAGAAGGCCCTCGACCACGAGCGCTACATCACCGGCCGTATCAACGAGCTCTACGGGCTGGCCATGAGCGAGAAGGAGTATGCGACCCTGGGGTTGCTGCAGTGGTTCGCCGACGAGCAGGTGGAGGAAGAGGCCAACGGCACCCAGATCGTCGAGACCTTGCGGCGCGTGGGCGACAAGGGTCACGCTCTGGTGATGCTGGACCACCAGCTCGCCAGCCGCGGCGCCTAGCCTGATTCAACCTGGGCCCACCAGACTGTGGCAACTGGGCGGAGCCGGCGAGGCCGGTTCCGCCCTTTTTCGTCCCCGGCCGGAGGCCCTACCCATCATCGCGGAGGTTCCATGGAGACGATCATCGTCCTGGCCATGCACGGCGCCCCGGCCCGCGACTTTCCCCCGGCCGAGCTGGCCGAGCTCATGAGCCTTCACGGCAGGCTCGCCTCACCCCGAGCAGCCGCTGGCGAGGAGCGCTCGGCCCTCGAGGCGCGCTATGCTGCACTGGATGCCCGGCTGCGCGCCTGGCCGCGCAGCCCCGGCAACGATCCCTTCTGGGCGGCCTCGCTGGAGCTGGGTGAGCACCTGTCCCGGGTCACGGGCCGCCAGGTGGTCGTCGGCTTTAACGAATTCTGCGCCCCGAGCTTGCCCGAGGCCCTGGACCGGGCCGCGAGCCAGGGAGCCGGCCGGGTAACGGTCGTCACGCCGATGATGACGCGCGGTGGGGAGCACGCCGAGGTCGACATCCCCGCTGCCCTGGAGGCTGCCCGGGGACGCCACCCCAACGTCACCTTTGTCTACGCCTGGCCGTTCCCCGTCGCAGAAGTGGCCCGCTTCCTGGCCCAGCAGATGGGCGCATTGTAGGCGCGCACGCGACGCACGGCCGCGCGCCCCTACAATGGGGTATGCTGCGCCCCGACTTGTCGAAATGCCGTTTTGCCTGTACAATGGCTTTGTAGCTCCAGAGTGGGAGGAGAAAAGATGCTTGAGCGTGCCACCGCCCTGGCCGACCAACTGAGTGCCTGGCGCAGAGAGATCCACATGTTCCCCGAGCTTGGGTTCCAGGAGACACGCACCGCGGCCCTCGTGGCCGGTGTGCTCGATTCGCTGGGCTACCGCACCCGCACGGGTGTCGGCCGCACAGGCGTTGTCGGCGACCTGGGCCAGGGGCAGCCCGTCATCGCCATCCGGGCCGACATGGACGCCCTACCCCTGCAAGAGATGAACGATGTGCCCTATGCCTCGCAGGTGCCGGGCGTGATGCACGCCTGTGGTCACGACGCCCACACGGCCGTGCTTCTCGGCGTCGCCACCCTCCTGGCCCAGGAATCCTTCGCCGGCACAGTCCGGCTCCTCTTCCAGCCGGCCGAAGAAGTGGCCGACGAAGAGGGCATCAGCGGTGCTCCGCGTATGATCGAGGATGGCGCCATGGACGGCGTGCAGGCTGTGCTGGCCCTGCATGTCGACAACTTTTTGCCTGTGGGCGACATCGTGGCCGACGGCGGCCCTGTCTCGGCCGGAGTGGACACCCTCTACGCGGCCATCCTGGGCAAGGGAGGACACAGCGCCGCACCCCATCGTGTCGTTGACCCTATCTACCTCACCGGCCACGTCATCTTGGCCCTCCACGGCATCGTCTCCCGGCGCCTGAACCCCTTCGACCCGGCGGTGGTCAGCATCGGCGCCATCCGCGGTGGGGAGGTGGAAAACGTGATTCCCGAGCGGGTGGACCTGGTGGCCACGATGCGCTACATGGAGCCGGAGGTGCAGGCGACACTCCATGCCGAGGTCGAGCGTGCCCTGTCCGTCTCCCGGGCCCTGGGCGGCGACTACGAGCACCGCATCGCCATTGGCTACCCGCCCGCCCTCAATGATGCCACCGTAGCCAGGTGCATCCAGGACGTGGCTACCGGCCTGCTGGGTGCCGATCACATCAAGCCGGCGGCGCGGCACCTGGGCGCCGAGGATTTCGGCTTCTTTGGGGAACTGGCGCCGGCAGCCATGTTCTCCCTGGGAAGCGAGATCGAGGGGGACCGGCGCCGGGCGCATAGCTCCACGTTCGACATCGACGAGCGCTGCCTGCCCATTGGCACCGCCATCCTGGCCCAGGCTGCGCTCCGGCTGCTCGCCGGCGGCTAGCAGCTTCTCGCGAACATCCCGGCGTCGACAGGCCGGAAGTGTAGAGCGCGACCTGGTGCGCTCTCGGGCTCTACACCAGGCGGTTGAAGAGCAGCAGTTTCTTCACCTCGCCGATGGCCTGGGTGACCTTGATGTCGCGGGGGCAGGCGCCGGTGCAGTTAAAGATGGTGCGGCAGCGCCACACTCCATCGCGGTCGTTCAGCACCTCCAGGCGCTCATTGGCGCCCTGATCCCGGCTGTCAAAGATAAAACGGTGGGCCTGCACGATGGCCGCCGGCCCCACGAAGGATGGATTGCCCCAGAACGAGGGACAGGAGCTGGTGCAGGCCGCGCACAGGATGCACTTGGTCGTGTCGTCGAAGCGTGCCCGCTCCTCGGCGCTCTGACGGCGCTCCACAGGGGGTGGCGGATCGTAGTTGATGAGGTAGGGCCTGATGGAGCGGTACTGGGCGAAAAACGGCTCCATGTCGACCACCAGGTCCTTGAGGACGGGGAAGCCGCGCAGGGGCTCGACCGTCACCTTTTTCCCCAGGTCGCGCATCAGGAGCTTGCACGCCAGGCGGTTGACGTGATTCACCGTCATGGCATCCGAGCCGCAGATGCCGTGGGCACAGGAACGCCGGTAGGCCAGGGTGCCGTCGTGGTACCACTTGACCTGATTCAGAGCATCCAGCAGCCGGTCGGTCGGCTCCAACTCGAGCGGGTACTCCTCCCAATGGGCCGAGCTATCCGTCTCGGGATTAAAGCGCAGAATTTTGAGCGTAACTTCCATGGTGACTCCCTCGTGTGCGACGGCCTGTTAATAGGTCCTCGGCTTGGGCTGAAAGCGGGTGATGACCACCGGCTTGTAGCGGAGCTGCACGCCGTTCTCCGTGCGATACGCCAGGGTGTGTTTCAGCCACGTCTCGTCGTTTCGCTCCGGGAAGTCCTCCCGCGAGTGAGCGCCGCGGCTCTCCTGCCGCGCCAGGGCGCTGGCGGCCGTGATCTCGGCCAGCTCGAGGAGATAACCCAGCTCGATAGCCTCCAGCAGGTCGGTGTTAAAGTGCTTGCCCTTGTCCTCGACGGTCGCGTGCCGGTAGCGCTCTTGTAGGTCCTGGATTTTGTCCAGCGCGCCCTGCATTTGCGCGGCCTCGCGGAACACACCCACGTCGTCCATCATGACCGCTTGCAGGTCCTGGCGAATGTCGGCCATGCGCTCGGTGCCGGTGCTGCTCAGCAGTCGCTCGAGCTCATCGCACACTTCGCAGCCCGGGTCGTCGGGCAGGGCCACGAACTCTGCGCCGGCGATGTAGCGAGCCATGTCGCGCCCGGCCCGCCGGCCAAAGACGACCAGGTCGACCAGCGAGTTCGTGCCGAGGCGGTTGGCCCCGTGCACCGACACGCAGGCACACTCGCCCGCAGCGTAGAGGCCGGGCAGAGGCGTGTTGGCCTCGTCGATGACCACCCGCCCATCGATGTCGGTCGGGATGCCGCCCATGGCATAGTGAGCCGTGGGCTGGACCGGCATCGGCTCTTTGGCCGGGTCAACGCCCAGGTAGGTGCGGCAAAAGTCGGCGATGTCGGGCAGCTTGGCCTCGACAACCTCGGGACCCAGCCGGCTGGCATCCAGGTGCACATAGTCCTTGCCGCCAATGCCGCGCCCGGCCCGCACTTCGAGATAGATCGAGCGCGAGATGATGTCCCGGGGCGCCAGGTCCTTGAGCGTCGGCGAGTAGCGTTCCATGAACCGCTCGCCCTGGTCGTTGAGCAGGATGCCGCCCTCGCCGCGCACCGCTTCGGTGATGAGAATGCCCATCTTGTAGATGCCCGTGGGGTGGAACTGGAAGAACTCCATGTCTTCCAGGGGCACGCCGCGCCGCAGCACCATCGCCGGCGCATCGCCGGTCAGCGCGTGGGCGTTGGACGAGATCTTGAACATGCGCCCCATGCCGCCGGTGGCCAGGAGAACCGCCCGGGCGCGGAAGGTGTGGATCTCGCCCGTGAGCGTCTGGTAAGCGACCACGCCGCAGACCACGCCGTCCTGGATCAGGACGTCGAGGACGTGGAATTCGTCAAAGAACTGGACGTTATGGCGGATGCACTGCTGGTAGAGGGTCTGCAGGATCATGTGGCCCGTGCGGTCGGCGGCGTAGCAGGAGCGGCGCACCGGACCCTTGCCAAAGTGATGCGTGTGCCCGCCAAACGGCCGCTGGGCGATCTTGCCGTCGGCGGTGCGGTCAAAGGGCAGGCCCCAATGCTCCAGCTCGTAGACGTTTTCAATGGCCTCCCGGGCCAATACCTCGGCGGCGTCCTGGTCGGTCAAATAGTCCCCGCCCTTGACCGTGTCGAACATGTGCCATTCCCACAGGTCCTCTTCGATGTTGCCCAGGGCCGCGCCGATGCCGCCCTGGGCGGTGCCGGTGTGCGACCGGGTGGGGTACAGCTTGCTGAGGACGGCCACGCTGCCTACCGACCCGAGCTCCAGCGCAGCCCGCAGCCCGGCACCCCCCGCCCCGACGATGACAACGTCAAACGAATGGTACATCCTTCTGCCTCCCCGGCATTCCAGCCATCTGCCCGGCTCGCGGCGCGGGCTTACGACTGGAATGTAAAGATGACGTACGCGCCGAGCACGATGAGGACAAAGACCAGCACGTACAGGATCGACTTCAGGAGTACGCGCCATCCATCCGAGCGCACATAGTCGTCGATGATGATGCGCACGCCGTTGGACCCGTGGAGCCAGCCAAAGACCAGCAGGAACAGGTCGAACAGGCGCCAGCCGGGCGACTGCCAGCGCTGGGCGATCACGTCAAAGGTGATATTGTCCAGGCCGATGACGATGTGCATGTACACCAGGTGAAAGACGGCCATGGCAAAGAGCGCCACGGCCGTGATGCGCATGAAGAACCAGCTATACAGCTCCAGGTTGCTGGCCGGGCGGGGCCGGGCGGGAGTTGCCTGCATTGTCCTGCCTCCTTCCTATTAGAACATCTCCGACAGCATGAACGCCGCGGAGGGAATGTAGGCCAGCAAGAAGATGACCATCTGGATCCGCCATAGGACCGCCTGGTGCCTGGCCATCCCCGGCCAGAAATCGATGAGGACAACCCGGACGCCGTTGAGGGCGTGGTACAGCACGCCCAGGTAGAGCCCGAAAATGATCAGCAGCTTGAAGAAAAACTGGTGGTAGAAGAACAAGAGCTGGTCAAAGATCTCCGGGCCAAAGGCGACGAGAAAGATGTCAAAGATGTGAAAGGCGAGGAACAGGAACACCCCGAGCCCGGTGATGCGGTGCAGCATCCAGGCGATCTGCCCTTCTCGTCCACGGTAACGCGCCAGCTGAGAAATGGTGCTAGTGACAGACATCGGCGACCCTCCTTGTGCAGAATCGCGACCACAAAAGCCGAGGTAAATGATACAATAGACTTATATGGAAGTCAAACGGGCTCGCCATGGCCCGAGAGGGAAGCAGGACCGCGGGCCACGGCCTCGCGGATGGCCGGCGGCGCAGCTGCACCTGCTCGGGAGTGCGAGACAGGCGCAGCAGGCCGGAGGGCATCACTCAGCCCCACAAGTCGCAGGCCACGTCTTCCAGGCCGAGGCTCACGAGGCTCTGCCTGGACGGCCGGCCAGTGTCCCAATCCCACTCGCGCTCCCGGTAGAACTCGCGCAGGAGAATGTCAATGCGCGGCACACGTCCCTGGGAGCCGTTCGCCATGGGCCGCAGCAGCCGCTCGGGCAGGCGGTCGTGGCCGCGGCTGATGCCCAGGCGGTTGTTGAACGCGCGCTTGAGGACAAAC
>JBFYTF010000318.1:0-5616 GCA_041300865.1 Anaerolineae bacterium | reverse complement strand
TCGGGCCATTGGTCCAGTAGCCGCTTGCCCAGGCACCGCCAGGTTGCGTCTTGAGATTGATGTAGGTCGCCAGGTCGATATCCTTGGAAGTCGGGATGGCCAGGTAGCCGGTTACCAGGTGGGCCAGCAGCCCCTGGTCTGTCGAGCCCTGGACGTTGCTCTCGCCGCGCAGGGCGTTGACGCCGCCGCCCGGGCGGCCCGTATTGCCCAGGAGCAACTGGACCATGCCCATCATGCGCACATTCTGTGAGCCAACGGTGTGCTGCGTCTGCCCCATGGCATACATGATGTTGCCCGTCTTGTCCGGCTGCCCAGTGCTGCAGTACATGTCGTAAGCTGCTTGCAGCTTGTCCTTCGGTGTGCCGGTGATGGACGAGACCGTGTCCAGATCGTAGCGGCCGTAATGCCGTTTCATGAGCTGGAACACGCACTGCGGATTCTGGAGGGTCTCGTCGCGCAGCGCCTTGCCCTCAGCATCGGTTTGGTAGGCCCAGGTGGCGCGATCGTACTTGCCAAAGTAGTCGTCACCCTCGTTGCTCGCAAACCCGGAGAAGAGTCCGTCGAGATCCTCGGGGCCCTCAAAGTCCGCCGAGATGAGGTTGGCGGCGTTGGTAAAGTGAACTACGTACTCTTCGTGGTACAGCTTGTTGTCAATAGCGTACTTGATCAAGCCGCCGTAAAAGGCGATGTCGGTCCCGCTGCGCAGTGGGACGTAGAGGTCCGCTTTGGCTGCGGTGCGCGTGAAGCGGGGGTCGACGACCAGCAGCTTGGCCTTGCGCTCCTTGCGGCCCTTGTTAATCCACATCATGGACGCGGGGTGGTTTTCCGCCGCGTTGGAGCCATTGATCATCGTCACATCGGCGTTCTTCAGGTCGACCCAGTGATTCGTCATGACACCTCGACCAAACGTGGGGCCCAGACCGGCCACCGTGGCGGAGTGTCATATACGCGCCTGGTGTTCCAGATAGACGATGCCCAGCGCGCGGGCCAGCTTGCTGGCCAGATAGCCCTCTTCGCTGTTGTTCGCTGCGCCACCCAGGAAGGCGATCGCCTGCGTACGGTTCACCGTCACGCCGTCGGCGTTTGTCTTCTCGAATGTGGCGTCGCGGGTGGCCTTGATTCGGCGTGCCACTTGGTCGAGGGTCCAACCCCATTCGACCTCTTCGAACTTGTCGCTGCCCGGGGCGCGGTACAGCGGCTTTTTCAGGCGCCGATCACTCTGCGACATGTCACGGACAGAGATCGACTTGGGGTCCAAGGCGCCGCGATTGTTGATGGCATCGGGGTCGCCCTCGGAGTTGACGATGTGGCCATCGGGCCCGGTGGCAATCAACAGGCCACAGCCACAGGAGCAATAGGGGCACACGGTAGCTTTTTCTCCGATGGCCTTGTGCAGCGGGAAAAGAATCTCGGTCGCTGCTGCGGCAGTCACCACAAAGCCGGCCGGCAGAAAGAGGCCGCCAACTGATGCCCCGGAGACCTTCATAAATTGTCGACGCGATAGGTCCATAGTTGTCCTCAAACCTCCCCTTGATCAAAAAAAACCGAGCGGCGCGAGTTCTCTGGTGTTCTTCCACCTCCTCTTTTCGTCTCCAAGGTTCCGACACAAAAAAGGGCCAACCACCGGCAGATTGCACCGGGAGTCGATCCCCTTTCCAATCCGGGAGGCTCGGCCGTTTCCAGCCGAACCCTGACGGCCAGTCGCCATGGAATTGCATTCCTGCAGGCGAACAGGCTCGGAGATCACCTAACCGCTGTGAATTATAGCACAAGATCGCCGCAGAGGGAATAGGGTCCGCACCCCCTTTTTGTGCAATTCGGCACGAGACTTTGTGAATAAGTGAACAAGATGGCGAGGAAGAGCGGCCGTGGGTTCGGCACCGTGGAGCGGCGTCGCCAACACGCCTAAAGCTCGATGAGCTGCCGCTTCAGCGCGTACTTGACCACGTCTGTGCGGTTGTGCAAATCAAGCTTGGCCATGAGATTGGTGCGATGGCCGTCTACCGTCTTGGGACTCACGTGGAGGAGCTCGGCAATCTGCTGGTTGGTGTATCCCTCGGCCACCAGGATAAGAACCTCTCGTTCTCGATCGGTGAGGTGCTCCAGGTCGTCGCCCGTCTCGCGCCGTTCGCAGCGCATATAGGCGTCGATTAACGTCCGGGCCGCAAGGGGGTGGAGCACCGCGCCCCATTGGGCAACAGCGCGAATCGCATCGGCCAGATCGGCACCGGCGTCCCTCTTGATCAGGTATCCGGCGACCCCAGCGTCAATGGCCTCCAGGACGTATTCCTTCTGCTCGTACTGGCTGAGTACCAACACTCGGGTCTCGGGATGCGCCTTCAGAATGCGACGTGTCGCCTCGATGCCGTTGACGTGGGGCATGCCCACGTCGATGACGGCGACATCAGGCTTGAACTCCTGGGCCAGGCGAATAGCTTCCAGGCCGTCGGATGCCAGAGCCACCACATCGATATCGCGATGCTCGAGGAGCAGCGCGTGCAGGCCGTCACGTACGACGGCGTGGTCGTCAGCCAGCAAGACACGGATTTTGGTCATGGTGTCCTATCTAGAACCTGTCGGTCGCAGAATTCTACCACAAGAAGAGCCGCTTTGTCAAAGCTCCCGGCCCAAAGGCCACCACAGAACAAGCGCCGCCGCAGTTGACCGGCACCTGGTTTTCCGCTATAATGGCCGCACCATGGAGGTGTAAGACAATGCTGAACAAATCCACGGTTGTGGAGCAGGCCGAGCTGGGCCGAAAGGCCGAGCGCTGGCAAGCCAGAGTGTGGAAGTACATCGAAGTCACAAAGCCGAGCACCGTGGCACTCCTGGTTGTAACCTGCGTCGGCGCGATGGTGGCCGCCGGCGGCGTGGGAGCATTGTCGCTGGGTGGCTGGTTTCTGGCCCTGGTGGCCATCACCGCGGGCTGCGCCGCCGCCGATACCCTCACGTGCTACATTGATCGCGACATCGACGCTCTCATGGACCGTACCAAGGCGCGTCCTCTGCCGGGCAAGCGCATTCACCCGCCAGAAAAGGCCCTCGTGTGGGGCCTCTTTCTCGCTGTGCTGTCGCTCGTCCTTGGGTTCCTCTTGCACCCGCTGGCCGGCCTATGGATGTTCCTGGGCCTGTTCGACAATGTCGTGGTTTACAGCCTGTTGGCCAAGCGCCGCTCTTGCACCAACATCCTCCTTGGCTCCGTCAGCGGCGGCATGCCTGCCCTCTTTGGTTGGGCCGTAGTCCAGGGCAACGTCACCTGGACGGCGGCGCTCCTCAGCCTTCTGGTCATCACCTGGACGCCCAACCATATCTGGAACCTGGCCATCCGTTACCGTGAGGACTATGCCCGGGCCAACGTGCCGATGTTGCCCGTGGTCGTGAACTTGAGCCGGGCCGTCAACCTCATCGTCATGAGCGTCTTTTTCATGGTGGCCGAGTCGTTGCTCTTGGGTATAGTCGGCGACTTCGGAGCGCTCTATTTCAGCCTGGCCATCGCCGGCGGCATCGTTTCCTTGGCAGGGCACGGCTACCTGTACGCGAGGCCTACGGAGCGCAACGCCTGGCTGATGTTCAAGCTCTCCAGCCTTTACCTGGCTCTGCTGTTTGCCGGCGTTATCCTCGACCGGCTCATCTAGGTCCGGATTATTAGCCCACAGAACTATGAGAGGGAGCACAGCCTGCTCCCTCTGCTTTTCCCCTGCCGGCGTAACCCCCGCTCTCCGGCAGTGTTTTCCTCTCTATGTGGACCATCGGGTGCAAAGGCCTTGCGGCCCGAGTTGACAATCGCACAGTTCGGTGGTAGACTGGGCGCGGTCGAGGCGTGAGGCACCTTATCGCAGTGTTCGGCCGATCCGGTTCTGTCCTTCTTCGGACCGATGATAGGCCTTCGGGCCAGCCCCGGAGGGGCGGGGAAAGGGGGTGACCGACAGACAAGAATTGGCGGACGTGGTAATCGCGCTTGGCATTGGACCACGGGGCAGGAATCCGCTGTTGGATTCTACGAGGGGGTAGGAGGAAAAAACCATGAGCGTTGTGATTCTGATCCTCGGCTTTGCAGTTATTGCCGTGGGGTATGCGTGGTACGCGAAAAGCATCGATCGCAGAGTCATCCAGCCGGATGACAAGAAAGCCACGCCGGCCAAGATGTACATGGATGGCGTGGACTTTACCCCGGCCAACCGCAACGTGCTCTTTGGCTATCAATTCAAGTCCATCGCGGCCCTTGGTCCCATCGTGGGACCGATCGTGGCGGTGCAGTATGGCTGGCTGCCCGCCCTGGCGTGGATCATTCTTGGCACCTTCTTCATCGGTTGGGTGCAGGACTATGCCAGCATCATGATGGGTGTACGAGAAGAGGGGCAAAGCTTCGGCGCCCTCAGTTACCGGCTCATCTCGCCCCGCTCCCGCATGATCTTGCTGATCTTCATCTATTTCTACCTGTGGCTGATCATGGGCTCGTTTGGCGTCCAAGTAGGCTTCAACCTGTTCACCAAACCCTATGTGCCGCTCGGCGTGATCATCGTCATCCTGGCAGGCGTCCTGGCGGGGCAGATGACCTACAAGTGGAAACGGGACATCATCCTCACCAGCGTGGTGACCGTGGTCATCGCCTTCGCCGGCATCTACATTGGCACCCTGAAACCGGTACAGGACCTACTCAACGCCATCCTCGGCATCAAGATCGCCGCCGACGGCACGACGTCGTTCGGTGACCCACTGTTCCTCGCTGTGACGCAGGCCAGGCTGGTCGGCAGTTTGCTGGTGGTGATCATCTGCTACCTCGGCGCCGTGCTGCCGATCTGGCGCTGGGCGCAGCCAGTCAACTATGTGTCCTTCTGGATAGTGCTCCTCGGCGTCATCGGTGGTGTAATTGGCCTCGTGATCTGGCACCCCGGACTTGGGGACTTCCCGCCCACGACCACGTTTAACGTGCCCGGACTTGGTCCGCTGTGGCCGATCTTGTTCGTGACCATTGCCTGTGGCGCCATTTCCGGCTGGCACTCGCTGGTCTCCAGCTCCGGCACCGCCCGCCAGTTGGAGAAGGAGGGCGACGCTCTCTTTGTGGGCGGCGGCTCGATGTTCCTGGAGATGTTCTTCGCCATTATGGCCTTCCTCACGGCCACGGTCGCCTTCGGCAGCTACGAAGGCTACGTGGCAGCGGGTGGAGGGGCTGCACCAGTTAACGTGTTTGCCAACGGGTTGGCCATCTTCATGAACCAGTGGGGTCTTCCGCTAACGTTCGGCGTAGCCTATGGCATGGTCTTTCTGTGCCTGATGGCGCTGACGATCATGTACCTGGTCGTGCGCTTCATGCGCGTGGCTTCTGCCGAGTTTATGGGTGACCGCATCCGCCTGTTCAAGAACTCAACCTTTGGCACCATTGTTGCCCTGCTGCTTTCTGCCCTGTTGATCTATACAGGTTTCTGGGCGCGCATCTGGGTGCTCTTCGGCGGCGCCAACCAGTTGATGGCGGCGCTGGCGCTCTTGCTGGTCACGCTGTGGCTGATGTCCAATGGCAAGCAGTACCTGTGGACGCTGATCCCGTTCCTGTTCATGTTCGCGACCACCATCGTCGCCCTGCTCATCACCGCATACAACGTGATCAACCAGGTGCTG
>JBFYTF010000297.1:0-7223 GCA_041300865.1 Anaerolineae bacterium | reverse complement strand
ACACCCTGGTCTGGCGCGACGCGGGCGGCGAGACGATCCCCTGGCTAGCCACCGGCTGGTCGCTGTCGAGCGACGAGCTGACCCCCTCCAGAAATCGACTTTAGTTGGTGAACCCGCCTGCGGGCCGGTTCTTGCTTCTTGGAGATGATGCCCGAGGAGCATCTGTGGATTGTGCCAGGCTCCCACCTGGCACAGTTCACAGACGGCAAGGCTGCGAGAACAGACAGGAGTGGTGCTTGGACATCACCGGGACTGGGATATCGAACAAATGATCGTCCCTAGCACCGGTCAGGGCCCATCTTGGCCGGGTGCACCACGGCCACACATCTCACACGGTCCGCGCCGCCGGTAGTAGTAGCCAAGTGTCGCCGCAGCGAGCGCCGCGCCCCAGACTACGAACAGCATGGTAGGGGCGAGCCCGATGATATCGATAGCCTCTGCCTCACCGGTCAGCGCCGTGCCGACCAGCTGGGCGAAGCCGGACCACATCGCGATGCTACCGACCACCAGCAACACCGACACGAACGAGGCCGGGACTACCGCCAGCCCGATGGGCACCCGGCGTCCGGCCAGGCCGATCGTCCAGCGCGGGAACACTTCGCCCCAGCGCTGCGTCAGGCCGAGCGTGAGGACGGCTCCCACCAGGCCAAAGGTCGCCATGGATAGTCCCTGGGTCCACATCCCGTTCTCCTGCCCGAAGCGCAGAAACTCCTCGCTGATCCCGAGCGGGATGCCCAGCGCGTAGGCGTAACGGGTGATGGCGTACCAGACCGGCGCCACCATCGACACATAGACGGCGATCCGACCCCAGCGGGCGGCATTTTGCGGGTTCATCCACCCTTCGGAGTTGTCTCGGCGGCCGCAATACAGGCAGGCGTCCCCACTCCGCCGAGCGTAGCTGAGGGTAGCCGCCAGCCAGAGAAACCCACCGACAAGACAGAGCAACTGGTGTACCGTCGTCCACTGGTTCAAAAGGCCCAAGTAGACCTTGCTGAACTCGGCGCCGGTGAAGAGCGCGACGATGCCATAGGGAGTGTAGCCGAGCACGACCAGCAGGGTGACGTCGGTCATGAGCAGCAGGAGGACCCCGCCGAGCAGTGTTCCGGCAGAAACTAACAGGGGCCGGAGGCCGCTGCTTCGGAGCCCGCGCAGCATCGCCGCTCCCACCGCTGCTGCAGGCATCCCTGCCAATATCACAACGGTCCAGGCCAGGCCCGGCCCGAACCGTTCGACCACCGGCCCGGTCACGTCGGATACAGAATCGGGGGTGTAGGGAAACCCGCGCCCGCTCAGTAACCAGTAGCCCCCCAGCACGGCATAGACCAACGACCACAGAACCGCCGCGTATGGCGACCAGCCCTGCCAGTTGCGGAGCCAGCCAGCCCTGGTGGGCACGGCCCTGGCCGTCTCGGTCGCTTGCCATTCACTCACCATAGGATGTGCTTTCACTTCAACCTCCTGCTTGCGTGCTGGTACCATCATAGCCGATTCTGCACCGGCCATCATCGTCAGAGCGAAGGATTCCAGACTAACAAGAAGGGACCACGTTGGTCACGGTCCTCTCCTACGTTCCTGGTATCGATGCGCTGCCACGTTTGCAGTAGCGGAGGAACCGACGGTTCAACAACGTCTGCAGGCTCTATCCCACGATTGGCTGCAAGTTCATCCATGGCAGGAAGAGCGCTCGGCCAAACACCGCCCGGTGAGGTCGCACCTGTCTTGACTTCCGTCCTCTTCCCGAGTAAAATGACTCCAACAAGGAGGTGCGTCATGACAGCAGAGGACGACCTCGTTTTTCTCGGGTCCGAGCGGGATGTCACGGCGCAGGGGGAGGAGGCGGAAGCACTGCGCCGGGAGCGCGACTTGCTCTCGGCCGTGCTGGACACGGCAGGTGCCCTGGTGGTGGTCCTCGACCGTCAGGGACGCATCGTCCGCTTCAATCGCGCCTGCGAGACGACGACGGGATACTCCCTCGCAGAGGCCAAAGGTCAGGCTTTCTGGGATCTATTCCTCGTCCCAGAGCAAGTGCCGCCCGTCCAGGCGGTTTTTGAACAGCTCCGAGCAGGCCAGTTTCCCAACGAATATGCGAACTACTGGGTGACCAGGGATGGGGACCGTCGATTGATCGCCTGGTCCAACACTGCACTGCTGGGCGCCGACGGCGCGGTCGAATACGTCATTGGAACCGGCATCGACGTCACCGAGCGCAGGCAAGCCGAAGAAGCCCTGCGCATGGCGCACGACAAACTGGAACTGCGGGTGCGGCAAAGGACCGCCGAATTAGAACAAGCCAACGAGAGCTTGCAGGCACAGATCACCGAGCGCAGGCAGCTGGAGGATGCGTTGCGAGAGAGCGAGAGCCACCTGCGATCGCTGATGGAGAGTGCCCGGCACTATGCCATCTACCGCATTGCCTTCGATCCGGCCCACCCCTATCTAGCCCGAGTCGTCTTGGCCAGCCCTTCGCTGAAGGACCTGCTGAGCATCTCGGAACTGTATGATCTGTCCACCTGGTTTGCCAACATCCATCCCGATGACCTCCTGCGGTGCGAAGAAGCCAACCGTCGCTCGCTGGAAACCGGTGTGCCCTTTGACGAGCAGTTTCGCGTGTTCAGGCCAGAGTCCGGCGAGTGCCGCTGGGTCCATGACCGGTCTACGCCCGTTTTTGATGCTGCCGGCAGGCTTACCCACTTTAACGGACTGATGTTCGACATCACCGAGCTGAAGCAGACACAGCAGGCTTTGGAGCAGCGCCTGGCCTCCGAGGAGCTCGTTGCCCGCATCTCGACCGAGTTCGTCAACCTCGGTCCTGCGGAGATCGATGCCGGCATCCAGCATGCTCTCGAGGCTATTGGCCAAGTTGCCGGCGTGGATCGCGCTTATGTATTCCAGTCCTCGGGCGATGGGACAATCCTGGACAACACGCACGAGTGGTGTGCTGAGGGGATCGAGTCGTACCGGGACTCGCTTAGGGGCCTTCCCCGCGCAGCCTTCCCGTGGTTTGTGGGCCGGCTAGAGCAGCTCGAGGTAGTCTCTGTTCCACGCGTCGCTGATCTGCCCCCGGAAGCGAACTTGGAGCGCGCGGAATGCGAGCGAGAAGGAATCCAGTCCGTTATTCTCGTGCCCCTGACGTATCGAGGGATACTCACCGGTTTCCTTGGGTTCGATTCGGTGCGGAGCGAAAAGAGCTGGGGGGAAGATACCGTTGCCCTGCTCAAGATCGTAGGCGGGATTATTGTCAACGCCCTCGAGCACAAGCGGGCGCAGGCCATCCGCGCCGGCCAGCGCCAGTTCCTGGAGCTACTAGCGACTGGCGGCGATTTCTCCGAGACACTCCATTCCCTGGTACGGCTGATCGAGGGTCAGTGGCCGGGGATGTTGGGGCTTGTCCTGCTGCTGGATGAGGACGGTAGGCACCTGCACATCGGAGCGTCGGTGAGCCTGCCGCAGGACTATATCCAGTCGATCGAGGGGCTGGAAATCGGGCCGATGGTCGGCTCGTGCGGCACCGCCTGCTACCGGCGCGAACGCGTGATCGTGGAGGACACTGCCACCGATCCGCGTTGGCACGGCCTTCGCGATCTTGCACTTGAGCATAGCCTTCGCGCCTGCTGGTCGGAACCGGTGTTCTCCGCGGACGGCCAGGTGGTAGGCACCTTTGCCATTTACTATCGCCAGCCCCGCGCGCCGACCGAGGCCGAGTTGCGCACCATCGAGATGGGCGCCCACCTCGTCGGGGTGGCCATCGAGCACAGACGGGCGGAGCAAGCCTTGCGGGAGAGCGAGGAGAAGTTCCGCGGGATCGTGGAGCTGGCCAACGTTGGCATCGCCATCGTCCTGGACGCCCGCTTCCGATTTGTGAATCAGCATTGGCCCTCAATGCTGGGCTACACTGTCGAGGAGCTGCTCGGCACGGAGTTCATGCCCTACTGCACGCCCGAAGAACGGGGCCGCATCGTGGACTATAACACGCGCAGGCTAAGAGGCGAGCCGGCTCCTACGCGCTATGAAACGGTTATGCTGCACAAGGATGGCACACGCGTCTACGCCGAGGTCAGCGTCGGCCTGATTCCCTACGAGGGCCGGCAGGCCACCTTTGTCTTTCTGCGCGATATCACCGAGCAAAAGCAGGCGCAACGAGCCCTCGAGGAGGCGTATCGGACCCTGGAACAGCGGGTTGAGGAGCGTACACACGAGCTGAGCACGCTGTTGGAGGTGTCCAAGAATCTGGTGTCCAGGCTCGAACTCGAGCCTCTACTGGGTTCGATCCTCGACGAACTCCGGAGCGTGATCGACTATGAAGGCTGCGCGGTATATGCACTAGAGGGCGACGAGCTGGTTGCCCGCGCTCACCGGGGCCGGACGCGGCACGAGACGGCGATGAGCTGGCGCTGGGGGATCGACGACCCGCTCGATCGCCTCGTTCTCAGGAGCCGAGAACCGGTGCTTGTGTCCGATACCCACGGAGACAGTCCCGAGGCGCAGGGGTATCGGGAATCGGTGGGCGAGCTGCAGGAAACCGTGTACCCCCACATCAGCTCCTGGTTGGGCGTTCCGCTGATCGCTAAGGGCCAGGTGATCGGCGAACTGGCGTTGGATCACAGCCAGCCCGGTTTCTTTACCCCGACGCACGCCAGCCTGGCCATGGCCTTTGCCAATCAAGCAGCCATCGCCATCGAGAATGCGCGCCTGTACGAGGCCGAACAGGATCGCCGGGAAGAGGCGGAGCGACGGCGCGAAGTGGCCGAGGGGTTGCGGGGAATTCTGGCGACCTTGAACTCGAGCCGTCCCCTGGATGAGATCTTGGGCTACATCGCCACGCAGGCAAGCCAACTTCTCGGCGCTGATGCAACAGCCCTCTGTCGCCTGGACAAGCAGACCCAGTTCCTTACGATTCAGGCGTCACATGGGCTGAGCGCGGAGTTCGCGGACCGTATGGCTTTTCAAGTAGGCCCGGTGAGCATCGTCGGTGAGGCCGTCTTCACGCGCAGACCCACAACCACCTCGAACCTGAGCGACTGGATGCCCCACGTGCCTGTGCCGCCAGAGTCGAAGGAGTTGGCGCTGCGTTTTGCAGAGCTCTACCGCACAGTACTCGCCGTTCCCCTGCTGCAGAAAAAAGAGGCCTACGGAGCCCTTGTGCTCTACTACCATACCGGGCGCCAGTTCACGGAGGAAGAAGTCAACCTGGCAGTCACCTTTGCCGATCAGGCGGCCCTGGCGATCGAGAATGCCCGTCTGCGGGAGCAGGCCGAGCAGGCAGCCGCCATGGAAGAGCGGGGCCGGCTGGCCCGCGAGCTGCACGATTCGGTGACCCAGTCGCTCTACAGCGTGACCATGTACACCGAGGCGGCCGCCCGTCTCGTGACGGCGGGGCAAGCGGCGGAGGCCGCCGAGTACCTGCGGGACGCCCGGGATACAGCCCAGGAGGCGCTGCGCGAGATGCGGCTGATGATCTACCAGCTCCGCCCGCCAGCTCTCGAAAAAGGCGGGCTGGCTGTTGCCCTCCAGGTGCGATTGGACGCCGTGGAACGGCGCGGCGGTATCCACGCCGAGCTGATCATCGAAGGGGAGGACCGACTGCCGCCTGGCACTCAGGCTGAACTACACCAGATCGCCCAAGAGGCACTGAACAACGCGCTCAAGCACGCCCACGCCCGCGAGGTACAGGTGCGCTTGCATTTCGGCGACGCCGCAACCTGCCTGGCGGTGCAAGACGACGGAGTGGGCTTTGAACTGGCCGCCGCGCAGGCGGGCGGCGGGATGGGTCTCCCCGGCATGGTGGAGCGCGCACAGAAGATCGGAGCGCGGCTCGAGATCGAGACCGTGCCGAGCCGGGGGACAAAGGTCCTTGTGGAGGTGCCGACCGGAGGTGAGGGATGACATCACGAATCCGTGTTCTCATTGCCGATGACCATGCGATTCTGCGCAAGGGTATCCGCGCCCTCCTGGGCACGGAACCCGACATGGAGGTGGTGGGCGAGACGGCCGACGGCTTGGAGACGGTTGCCCTGGCAGCGGCGCTGCGCCCTGACGTGATCTTGATGGACCTGGTCATGCCCAAGATGGACGGCATCGAGGCGACGCGCCAGATCACGTCTGAACAGCCGGGTGTGCGCATCCTTGTGCTGACCAGCTTTGCTGCCGACGACAAGGTCTTCCCGGCCATCAAGGCCGGGGCGCTGGGCTACATCCTGAAGGACTCTGGCCCTGCGGAGTTGGTCCAGGCCATCCACCTGGTCCACCGGGGGGAGCCGTCGCTGGAGCCCACGATTGCCCTCAAAATCCTGCAGGAGCTTTCCCATCCACCCCAGCGACCGCCCACCCCCGATCCGCTCACCGAGCGCGAGATGGAAGTCCTGCGGCTGCTCGCCCAGGGAAAAAGCAACCGGGAGATTGCCGAGCAGTTGGTGATCACCGATCTGACGGTACGCACCCACGTCAGCAATATCCTGGGCAAGCTACACCTGGCCAGCCGCACCCAGGCAGCGCTGTACGCTCTGAAGGAGGGACTGGCTTCCCTCGATGACGTGCCGGCCGATATGGGGTAGGAGGAGGTCGATCCGCATTTTTACCACAAATGTAGTACGCCTCTGATACTCTGGGGAGGGGAAAGGGCCGCCTGCGGGCGGTCCTTTTCTATTAACCCCACATCCCGCCTTTTTTCGGATGACGCGTGGCAGTGATCATGCTATAGTGCGGATAGTCAATGAGCAAGTGGTCAACTGCAGGTACTCTGAAAGAGAGTAGACGGTCTTGAATGGGAAAGGAGTGAAACACCATGTCCGCAAGCACCAGAATTGTGCGCATCGTAGTGGGAACGCTGCTGGTTATCGTCATCCTCGGCACGACCATCGCCCTTATTCCCCGCTGGACCCCCACCTGGGGTGCCACGGAGGCGGAGGTGGCGCGCACGCTGCCCGGCGACGAGCTCATCGCGCGCGCCCCAAGCGACTCGACCCACGGCGCGACGATTGACGCGCCGCCTGCAGAGGTGTGGCCGTGGATCGCGCAGATCGGCGACCACCGGGGCGGATTCTACAGCTACACGTTCATCGAGAACCTGCTCCAGAAAACCGCGGCGGGAGGCGAGGCGATCTACCACAATGCGAACCGCATCCTGCCCCAGTTCCAGGATCCGCAGCCCGGGGAGGGCCTGGTCATGGACTCTCTGAAGGTGTACGCCGTCGAGCCCCGCAAGTGGCTGCTGGCGGCGCAGAGAT
>JBFYTF010000285.1:0-2634 GCA_041300865.1 Anaerolineae bacterium | reverse complement strand
ACGTCTCGGTGTTCTCCATGATGGTCCGCAGGGCGTCCCAATCCCGCTCCAGGGTCACAGCCAGCGCCTCGACCAGCTCCCGCTGCCTCTCGATCTCCAGCAACAGCCGCTCCCGCTCGGTCTCGTCCTGCTTACGTTCGCTCACGTCGCGGATGAGCCACCGCAGGCTGTTCGGTCGCGCCTCACCCTGTGTCGCGGCCACCCCTAGCGCTGCCGTGAAAGCGGCCCCGCGTCGTGGCTGCAAGCGCACCTCGGCGCGCGCCACACGCTGTCCGGCCGCGCCCAGGGCGTGCCTGCCCGAGCCCGAGCTGGAGGCAGGCCCGGGGGTGACAAGCTGCAGCAGCTCGGCCGTCTGCTCCTGCAGCAGGCGGCGATCGGACCTATGGACAAAGGCTGCCAGAGGCTTGCCCACCAGCTCGCTGCGATCTTCACGCAGCAGCTCGGCGGCCGCGTGGTTGGCTTCCTGGATCCTCCCTTCCCGGTCCGTAACGAGGTAGCCATCGGGGGCAAAATCAAACAGGTCCTGGTAGCGTTGGCGCTCCGCCTCCAGGGCGAGGAGGGTACACGACGCCGTCTCGTCCGGGGCGGCCAGGTCCACCGGGGCGGGAACCTTCCCTTCACCGGCTCGCGACGCCTGCATTTCCCGGCAGATGCCCGGCGGCTCTGCGGCGATGCCTTCACCCGGCTCGCTATCCGGGTCCACCGTACAACCGCGCCTGCTCGCGACCTTGGCCATGGTTTGGTGCTCTTTTCCTTGCGGTATTCTTTTCCCGGGCAAGGCCTTTGCCAGACGGCGGGCGGGATGGCGTAGCGGCAACGACGGAGGTGGTCCGGCCCCGTGTCCCCGGGCCGGCGCTCACGGCCCGGTTGCCATTCTATCACGGCAATGGTTGCCTGTCAAGTCGTTTCTCGCTTTTTCGCTGTGACCGGCGTCCTGGCCCGCATGCGCCCTGCCGGCCGCTCACGTTGCCCTTGACAGGGTGCCCTGAGAATGCTATAGTGGCAGGGTACTGGCGGCAAGAGGGCACGCCAGGCTCGCGCAGGAATCCAGACAAAAGGAGGAACAATGATCGCCCGGATCTGGCATGGTGCCGTACCCGACGCGAAAGCCGGTGCCTACGAGACCTACTTGCAGCTCACCGGCTTGCCCGACTACGAGACCACCCCCGGCAACCGCGGGGTTTATGTGCTGCGCCGCAGCGCCGGCGGCGTCACCGATTTCTTGATCCTCACCTTCTGGGACTCACTCGAATCGATCCGTGCCTTCGCCGGCGACGATCCCGAGCGCGCCCGGTACTATCCCGAAGACACCGAATACTTATTGGAGCTCGAGCCGTGGGTGACGCACTATGACGTCGCCTACCACTCGCGCTAGAGAACAAGCCGGTCTTGAGCCGGCGGGCCGTCGCCCCCCTCGGGGCGGGAGCCCACCGGGATGGCACACCCACTCTGCGGCCGCCCTGGGACAACGTGCCCTCAGAAGGACCATGTAGTGGCGACTTCAGTCGCTAATGGCCAGGAAACGACTGAAGTCGTCACTAGCATACGTACCGAACCCCTGCTGCCCGGCCCAACTTGCCCAAACTAAGAATTGCTGATGCGCGCTGCACCGCTCTTGACAACAGCCCGCGAAGCTGCTATGATCCACGGTGCCTTCTGGCACAGGGCAAGGAGAGACGGACCTCCTGCTTCGACCACGCGCGCCTGACTTGCAGCGCCATAACAGACGTGAGGGTGCAGCCGTGCGATGGAGACTGGCGTTCCTGGTTGCTCTCTGGTCGGCGACGCTGGCCCGGCCTCTTCACGCGCCGGCCGCCCATCTGCCGGCCGCCCACCTCCCCCTCGGCCTGAGCCTGCAGCCCTCGCTCCTGGAGGTCGAAGGCTGCAGCGGCCTGCCTCAGGCGCACACGTTCCACCTGCTAAACAACACCGGCGCAGACGGCACCTTCACCCTCGACTACCTGGTGCCCGGTGGCGACGGCACGCTGACCGGCCCACCGCAGGTCGTCGTCGCCGACGGCCAGGCAGCGGCCTTCAGCGTCGTCTTGACCCCCGCTCTCTGCCTCGTGCCCGGCGTGCAGGTCCATGCCCAGGTCGCGGCCTCGGGCAACGGCTCGACGAGCCTGGCCAACATCGCGCAGCTTGTCTACGCGGATCCGCACTGGCAGTTGGCGCCCGAGCATCCCCGCGCCTGTTTTGACTGGCTGGTGGAAAGTGCCCTCGACCCGGACGATGGCCGGGAGTACCTCTATGTTGCCGGCTGCGACACGCTGAGCACCTATCGCTACGATCCCCGCGCCGGCACCTGGACGACCCTGGCCGGCACCCTCCCCGGCTACCTGCGCGAAGCCGGCGATGGCGTCGCCTTCCAGGGCCGCATCTATGCCCGCAGCGATGGCCAGGCAAGCCTCAAGCGGCAGCTCTACACCTACGACATAGGCTCAGACACATGGTCGGCGGCCGGGCTGCCGCCCGGCATCGTCGACCGGTCCGGCTACGACGCCGTCGAGCTTGAGGGGCAGATCTATTTCCTGGGCGGGGTGGATCCCTACACCTGGACGTTCAGCGGCGCCGTCGACCGCTACGACCCGGGCAGCGGCGCGTGGCTTGCGGCCGCGCCCCTGCTTCACCCCC
>JBFYTF010000250.1:0-3749 GCA_041300865.1 Anaerolineae bacterium | reverse complement strand
CGATGGTCATCTCCCGCTCTTTTTCTTCCTTGAGCCGGTCGGGATCGATCCCGGTCAGAGCACGGACCAGGGTAGACTTGCCGTGGTCGACGTGACCTGCAGTCCCAACGACGCGCACCGTCTACTCCTTCTTGGGCCGCTGCTCCAGGAGCCGCGTCATTTCCCCGAGCCAGCGCCGGTGTTCCTGCGTCTCGAAGGTGATCCTCGACTCGAGGAACTTCCAGGCGGCGTCGATATCAACCCGGAGTGAAGCCAGGTGCTCGGCCAGCTCGGCAAACTGCGTCGTGACCTGGCCGTTGCGCTTGGCCTGCTCACTCCATTGGTGATCCCAACGCAGGAGCTCCTTCCGCCAACGCTTCTCGTTCTCCTCGACCCACTGCTCCAGTTGCCGCTTCTGGCGCTCCTCGCCCAGGCGCTGTAGCTCTGCGACCTGGGTCTGATCGCGGCGAATGACCTCCATGAAACGCTCGATGCTTGCCACCGTCTGGCGGTCCTCGCGAAACGCCTCGGAAAACTCCTGTATACGGGCGGCAAAGGAGTCGATTCGCTTGACATGGGCTTCCAGCGTCTCGCTCCACTCGGCGATCTGGCGCTTGATGTGCTCGGCTTCCAAAAGCTGCTTCTCGATGAACTCGCGCTGTCCACTGCGGATCTGGGACACGACCTCCTTCAGCTCGCCTGTGTCCCGTTCATGGCGCTGGCTCGCGTCCTCGGTCATCTGCAGCCGGGAGCCCTGTTGCTCGAGGCGTTTCATGGCCTCCAGCGACTCCTGCTGGAGGCGGGCAATGCGCTTGGCATCCTGCTGCCGCCCGTCCTCGAGGAACGGCAGGCCGCGCATTTTGTTCTCCACTTCCTGGCCCACACTTGTGATGTTTTGTTGCATGCCCGTCACGAGTTCGGCAATGCGTGTCTGCTCCGCCTTGCGCAGGCGGAGCTCTTCGTCGAAACGAGGCAGTCGTTGCAGCTCGCGGCGCACTTCGTTCAAGCCTCGGGCCACGTTATCGCGCTCGATAGAACGTACTCGTTCCGCCTCACGTGCTTCGTGCTGGCGACGCTCGTCCGCCTGGGCAAACATCTGCACGACTTCGTCCTTTAGTTGCTGCAGAGCGGCCTGCATTTGGCCCTGTTTCAGTAACTGGGCCTGCATGGCAACCAGCCGCCCCTCCAGGTCTCTCATCAGGCGGGCCTGATCCTGGAGCTCTGACTCCTGGCTCACGACCTTTTGCTGCAGGCGGATCAGTTCCGCCTTGTCACGGCGATGCTCCTCATCCAGCCAGGAAGTCATCTGCATCAACTGGCCCACATCCATGCTCATTGGCTGTGCCTCCACCTCGAGTCTTGTCTTGGCCGGCGGCCCGCCCCCGGGACCTCGGCCAGGTATTGTGTGCCGGGGAGCCCTCCACGTGCGGCGCGGGCCGCAGCGATCGCCGTTCGTGGGCGCTATCGCTACGCGTCGCCGCCCACGAACCCTGGGCCCTTTCCGGCAGCCCGTTAGCGGTTCAGATCCACGATCTCACCGCTGTGCATAAAGACCACGCGCTCGGCAATGTTGGTTGTGCGATCCGCAATCCGCTCCAAATTGTGAGCTACCCACAGAAGATAGGTGGCCTGGCGGATTGTCCGGGGATCATCGATCATGAACAGCAGGAGCTCACGGTAGACCTGGTCGTAGAGCGCATCGACCAAATCATCGGCGTCGCCGACAGCCCGCGCCAGCGCTACGTCGTGCCGGGCAAACGCCTCGAGCGACGACGCCAACATCCGCCGGCTCTCCTCGGCCATGCGCGGGATGTCGATGAGAGGCTTGAGCAGGGGCTGACCGGCGAGCTTGAGGGCCAGGTTGCCGATGCCTTCGGTGTAGTCGCCGATCCGCTCCAGCTCGGCGGCGATGTTCGAGATAGCCAGGATGGCCCGCAGATCGCTGGCCATGGGCTGCTGAGTCGCCAGGAGAACCAGGCACTTTTCGTCGATGTCGTGTTGCAGCAAATTGATCTGTTCGTCGTCGGCAACAATCGCGCGTGCCAGGTCCACGTCCTGACTGGCCAGCGCCTCGATGGCGCGCTTGATCGAGTCGCCCACCTTCTGCCCCATCGCCAGGAGGTCTTCTAACAGCCCCTGGATCTGATCGTCAAAGTAACGCCGTACCATGTCTCACCACCTGCTTCAACGCTTGCCGGCCCGCCGTGGAGGGACAAGGCCGCAGCGCCTCCCCTGGAGTCGCTCTCTCAATAGTGAATGTCAACCGCTGTGCCCACCTCGGCCCAGTTATATATGATCCGGGCGGCTTCGGTGCTGAGGATGATACAGCCGTACGAAGCCTTTTGGCCCAGGAGCCCGCCCCACATCACCGTCCCGTCCGGACGTATGGGCAAGGCGTGAATACCGTTTTCGATGTTGCCCACGTAATAGATCCCCAGCCAGTAGGGCATGTCAAGCCTCCACACCGAGGAATGGGCCATAGGGATCTTGTCGAGAACCTTGAAGTGGCCGGTGGCCGTGTCCTGGCCCGGCAGCCCGGTGGAGGTGAGAAACTCGTAAACGAGGGTGTCGCCCTCCCAGGCATAGAAGCGCTGCGTAGATACGTTCACCTCTATCCTCTTGGGCGGAAAGAGCACATACATCACGCGGTCCAGGTGTTGCCTGGCCTCCGCATCCTCGGGCCGCATCGCGAGGGCCTGCTCCAGGTCTGAGCGGGCGTTGTGCAGGTCGTTTTGGTCTTGGCGGGCGATGCCCCGCTGCCGAAAGGCGTCGGCCAGGAGACCGAACACGAGACTGTCGTCGGGCGAGCGGCGGTTCGCCTCTGCCAGCGCCTCGATGGCGCCCGTCCAGTCCTCGGCCCCGGCGGCGGCGGTGCCCAGCTTGCGATAGGCCTCGGTGACGGCCACCCGAAGGCCGGGATACGCCGGCATCTGGTCGTGCGCCTGAGCCAGGGACTTGGCGGCCGTGGCCCAGTCGCCGACGGCCAGTGCACCGCTGCCGGCCAGGTACGAGAGCGTGACGTCGCGCCAGGAGAGTGCCTCCGCATCGCCGGGAAAGAGGACCAGGGCCTGCTCAAAGTGCGGAAGCGCACCATCCGCCTGCCCCGCTGAGACCAGCGACTGGCCGATGTGCACATGTGCCTGCCTGGCCCGGGTCCGTACCTCCTCGCCCGCCGGATCCAGGCTCTGAACGATGGACACGATCTCCACGGCTCGTTCCCAGCTCCCGGCCGCCAGCGCAGCGTCCAACTGCGGGAAGAACTGGGCAGCCACCTCTGCTGGTGTCCGCGTGGGCGCGAGCGTGGGCAGAGGCGTGGCGGTCAGAAGCAGCCGAGCGAGGCTGCTGTCCACCGGACCCCAGATGAGGGCGGCCGCGAGGAGTGCCAGGGCGGCGAGGGCAAGCAGGGCGAGGCCCCAAAGGCGTCGAGCCCGCCTGCGAGGCGCGGGCGGCGATCCAGGGGCCAGGGAGCGATCGAGCCGCGCCAGCTCGGCCTGCGCCCTGGCATTGCCGGGGTCCAGGCTCACCACCCGCTGCAAGAGCATCTTGCGTTCTACCGGGTCGCGGGCTAGCCAGGCAAGCTGCAGCCAGGCATCGGTACACTCCGGGTCGGCCTGGACTGCAACGCGCAGCATTTGGCGCGCTTGCTCCAGGTCGCCCTGTCTGACCAGGACCCGTGCACCCTCCAACTGCACCTGGGCCTCATCCTTGCCCTCGTTGCCGCTACGAAACCGGTACAACCCCTCACTCTGCCCGGACATCCTGCCTGCCAA
>JBFYTF010000243.1:0-12170 GCA_041300865.1 Anaerolineae bacterium | reverse complement strand
ATGTTCTCCGCCAGCTCGCGGAAGCGCTCCTCGCTGACCTGGAGGGCCTCCAGGGTGTTCTGCAGATCAAGGGTCCGCTCCGCGACGCGCTGCTCCAACTCGTCGCGGGCATGCCGCAGCTCGGTAATGTCCGTGAAAACCGTGACCCCCCCGCGCAGCTCGCCGCTGCCGTCGCGGGTGGCAGCGGCGCTGGTTGCCAGCCAAATCCGGCTGGCGGTCTCCGATCCCAGGGCCCGCAGGCCCAAGACCTCGCCCTGTACCGTCTCCCCGCGCAGCGATCGGGCTGCCGGCGACTGCTCTGGGTTCAGCGGTTGCCCGGCCGCGTCGACTGTGTCCAGCATACGGCTCCGCTCGGCCAGCGGCATGTCTTTGTACGCGGAGGTCAGGCCCAGGAGCCCGTCGGCGACCGCGTTGGTACGGGTGATGTTGCCCTCTGCGTCGTATAGGATGACGCCGTCGGCCATGGAGGCTATCACGGCATCCAGCAGCGCGGCGTGCTCCTCGCTTTGCCGGCGCGCCTCGCGGGCCTCGGCCAATAGCAGCTCCCGTTCCCGCGCCGCCTCCTTCATGGGCGTGATGTCCTGGAAGACAGCCACGGCGCCGCCACCCGGCCCGCGCACCGGCGCGCTGTTGACCAGCAGGCTGCGCCTCTGACCGTCGGGCCAGACGATGTCCAGCTCCACGTCGCGCAGCGTGTCGCCGTCCAGCGCGGAGCGGGTGAGGGGCAGGTCGCGGGGATCGTACGGCTCGCCACCCGGGTAACAAAGCATCAGGCCGGCGTGGGATTCGTACTCCTGGCGCACCGGTACCGGCCGGGCGTAGAGCTCCTCGGCGACCCGGTTCACAAACAACAACCTTCCCTGGTCGTCAACGACGCTGATACCCTCCGGGGCACTGCTGAGGACGGCCTGCAAGCGGGCGTGCTCGGCGTCACGCTCAGCCTCGAGCCGCTTCTGGGCCGTCACGTCGCGAATGAGCCAGCGCACGCTGGCAGGCGACTGGCCGTCAGCCCCGGCCGCAGCCGTGCCGGTTACGGCCGCGCAGAAAGGCTCTCCAGTCCGCGGCTGCAGGTGCATCTCCCACGGGCCGGCGCCTTCCTCGCCGGCCTGCAGCCCGTGCAAATGCAGGTACCAGGTCATGCGATCCCGCTGGTCGACAAAGGCGGCCAGGGGCTTGCCCACGAGGTACCCCGATTCCACCGCCAGCAGGGAAGCAGCGGCACGGTTGGCTTCCCGGACGACTCCGGCAAGGTCGGTGACGATGTAGCCATCAGGCGCCAGGTCAAACAGATCCCGGTAGCGCTGCCGCTCGGCCTCCAGCTCATAGCGGGCGGCGAGGAGATCGTCGTTCTGGATGCGCAGCTCCTCACCGGCCACTGCCAGCTCGTCGTTGGCCTCCAGAAGTTGCCGGGTGCGCTCTTCGACGATGCCCTCCAGCTCGTCGTGCATCCGGCGGAGCTCGGCCTCGGCCCGGGCCCGGGCCGTGGTATCCAAGGCCACGCCTGCCAAGCCGCTCACCTCGCCCTCGGCATCGTGCAGCGCCTCGAGGTGCACCTGCCACACCCGCCCGGCGTCCTGCACGATCAGGTCCCCAGGCTCGCCCTCCATGGCGCGCCGGCAGACCTCACGGACTTGGACGTCAGATGTGCCCATGGGCAAGCCGGCAGCCAGGCAGTGGCCTACCAGCTCCCCGGGCCGCAAGCCGCAGGCCGCCAGCCCTGCGCCCTGCATCGAGGTGCAGCGCAGCTCCCGGTCAACCGTCCAGACGATGGCCGGCAACTGCTCGAGGAGGAGGCGCAGCTCAGCCTGGGCCTGCCGTAAGAGAATTGCTTGGCCGGTCTCCGGATCGAGCACCGCATCTACGCCTGCGCCCAATATCTCCTCGAGCTGAGCCTCGGTGCTCATCAGTGCCCCGATCAACTCCCGGAGGCGATCGTTATCGCTCTGTGCCCGCGTCGGTTCCCCCATTCCCCTTGCCTCTACTCGCCTGGATCGCCTACTGTCAATCCTCGCGCCCGTCCCAGATCGTGGGATCCAGACCCAGGGCATAGACCACCCTGTAGGCATCGCTCAGATCGCCCGCGATCTGGACGGAAGGTGGAGGGGCGAGCTTGACGAGGGTTGGCGTCACGAGGACGTGGTCCCGGAGCGCCCGCTGTGGCTCGACCAGAACGTCCACGAACTCGACCTCAAAACACTCTTGTCCGTACGCTTGCACCAGGGCGTTCAGGTTGGCGATGGCCCGCACAGAGTTTGGCCCCCTGCCGGCAATGTAGAGGATCAGTGTGCACTTGATCTCTGTGCTGGGCACAGCATTGCCCGTCCCGTGCCGTGCCGTCTCATATGGACCGTTACTACTCACCGTCCGAACCTCCTGCACGCCGGTCGGTCCCGGCCCGGCGCCGGACCAGGTCGGTGGTGTGCTGCCGCCAGGCCTCTTCCTGCTCCTCCCGCGCCTTCTGCAGCGTCGCCAGCTCGGCCCGCCTTGCCTCGAGCTCGCGCTGCAGCATCTTCAGCCGCGCCTCGACCTCGACCTGCGCCAGCTCGGCGTCGTGCCACTTGCGTTCCAGCTCGGCGCGAGAACGCTCCTTATCGAGCATCTCCAACCTCTCCTTTTGCCAGCGCAGGGTGCCCAGCAGGACTTCACCTCCGGCAAAATAGACCTCTGCCAAGTCCACTCCCTCGTTGCTCAGAACAAGCTCACGCAGCTGGTTAGAGTGCCCAATGCCGCGCGCTTTGACGATGGACAGTGTCCGGTTGCGCTCGCCTCCCTGCTCCAGGTAGCTGAGGTGAATCCAGTTGTCGGCCACCGTCGAAATCTGGAGCTGCGATGTCTCCCGGGTGGGATCCCGGTCCTCCAGCAGGCTGGTCATGAGCAGAGTGATGTTCGCCCGCTTGGTCAGGTAGTGCAGGCGCTGGGCCACGCCCAGGGCCGGGAGGCTTCCCCCGGCCTTGATGAGGGCCGACAGGGGATCGATGATGAGTATCTGGGGGTTGTGCTCGCGGATGCGGGCCCGGATGGTCAGCAGATGCGCCTCGGCGCTCTGGGACTCGGCCCGGGCCCACTCGAGGAGCAGCAGGCCCGAGTCGCGGTGGGGTTGGAGGTGGATGTCCACCGAGGCCAGGTTGCGGACGATCTGGGCTGCCGGTTCGTCAAAACTGACGTACAGCACCCGCTCGCCGCGCCGGCAGGCTGCCTCGGCCAGGCTACCAGACAGGGTCGACTTGGCCGTGCCCGGCGCGCCGGTGATGAGCGTGCTGCTCCCCCGGAAGACGCCACCGCCCAACATCGTGTCCAGCCGGGCAACGCCGGTGGACATCCGCTCCTGCGAGATGGGTACCTGCTGCACTGCTGGGGCAAAGCTTGCCACTTCGATGCCGTCTTCGCTAATGATGAGGGGAGCCTCGTTTTCGGCAAAGCTGGAGCCCCGGTACTTGATAACGCGCAGGCCACGGATCGACACCAGGTCTACCATACGGTGCTCCAGGCGCACCACGCAGTCGGCCATGTACTGCAGGAATTCGTGGTGTGAGAGCAGGTGGGGCTCGCTCTCCAGGGTGCGAGTGGTGATGATGCCTGTCAAGGGGCCCTCGACCAGCCAGTTGTTGATGCGGTACAGCTCCTTGCGCTCGGCTTCAGGATCGTCGAGCAGGGCCAGCAGCACGTGCACCGAGTCAAAGACGATGCGCCGCGCGTGCATCTCCTCTGCCTTGGCCCTCAGGCTGGCAAGCAGCCCCATCAGGTCAAAGCTCCCGGCCGTCACCATGTCGGGAGAGGGACGGGCATCGAGGAAGAAGAGCTTCTCCCTCATCAGGGCCGGCAGGTCCCAGCCAAAGGAGGCGGCGTTCTCCACGATCTGCGCCGACGGCTCCTCGAAGGCGACGAAAATGCCCGGCTCAGCCCACTGTCGCGCGCCGTTGACCAGCGTCTGCAAGCCAAAGATCGTCTTGCCGCTGCCCGCCGCTCCCACGAGCAGCGAGGTGCGCTGGCGGGGTAAACCTCCGCCAGTCATCTCGTCAAACCCCTCGATGCCCGTCGGCGTCTTGGCCAACCCTGGCTGGGGCCCGTCTTCGTGCTCTGCAATGCTTGCTTTCATGCTTACCCTTCCTCCATGACTTCCGGCTGCAAAGCTGGCTGAATCAGCGCCACCTCGCGCAGCCGCGCGTAGTGGCTCAACTGGTAGCTCACCATCTCATCGCCGGCCTCGCTGAGCATGACCACGCGATCGCGCGCTATGCTCCTGGCCACTTTGGCAAACACGCGGTGGCCCAGATCCAGCGGTGTAAACAGGTGGGCATGGGTCAGCAACATCTCGGCCCTGCCCAGAAACAGGTAGCCTGTATCGTTGAGAGCAAAATGATAGCGGGCCAGGATGCGCTGCTGCGCGTCGGCGTTAAAGTACATGAGCGTGTTGCGGCACACCAGCAGATCCAGGCGCGAAATGGGAGGGTCCTGGATGAGGTCGTGCCGGCCAAAGATTAAGGACCGGCGCAAGTCGGCTCGAAAGACGTAGCGGTCACCCTCCTTGCGAAAGTACTTGGCGCGGTACGCTTCGGGCAGCGGTGCGAGGGCGGTCGCCGGGTAGGCCCCCTGGCGCGCCTGGCGCAGGGCCTGCTCGTCGACATCGGTGGCATAGATCTTGCACGAGTGCCGGAAGATCTCCAGGCCCTGTGCCTCACCGCGGGCGGCCGTCAGAGCTTCGGCCAGGAGAATGGCCAGGGTATACGGCTCCTCGCCAGACGCGCAACCGGCACTCCACATCCGCACCGAGTCCGCCGTGCTCCCACGCTCAAGCATGGGCTGCAAGACACTGCGCGCAACATAGTCCCATGAAGGCTCGTCGCGGTAAAAGCTCGTGACGTTGATCAGGATGGTGTTAAAGAGCTGTTCGAACTCGTCGGGGTGCACCTCGAGGTAATTCGCATATGCCTCAAAGTCATCCACGCCGATGGTCTGCATGCGCTTGCGGCAGCGACGCATGAGGCTGGACCGCTTGTAGGCCGCAAAATCAAAGCCGCGACGGCGTCGCCAGAAGTCCAGCAAGCCTTCGAACTTCGGATCTGACTCGCTCAACCCTCTTCCCTTCCACCAACCAGACGTACGAGAGCGTCCGCAATCTCGGCCAGGGGCAGGATCAGATCGACCACGCCCGAGTCGATGGCGGCACCCGGCATACCGAAAAACTCCGAGCTGGCGCGGTCCTGGGCGATAACCATGCCCCCCATCTTCTTGATAGCACTCACGCCCGTCCGGCCGTCGCTGCCCGAGCCGGTCAGCACGACGGCAATCGCCCGCTGGCGGAAGCTGTTGGCCACCGACTCGAAAAGCAGGTCGGCCGAGGGCCGCACAAAGTGAACGAGCTCGGTCTGCGTCAGCGACAGGCTGCCATCACTGTTCACCAGCAGGTGGCGATCGGGCGGGGCGATATATACCGTGCCGCCTTCCAGCGCGTCACCGTCTCTCGCTTCGCGCACGTGCATACGAGTGCGCCGGCCAAGGATCTCGGCCATGAGGCTAGGATGGCGCGGGTCGAGGTGCTGGACGACGACCACGGGAATGAAAGTGGGAGGCAGCTCAGACAGTACCTCCGTCAGGGCACTCAATCCTCCTGCAGAGGACGCCATGGCAACGATCTCGAACCAGCCGAGCTCGCGTGGGTGCACGCTCCTGGTGTCGCCGTTGTGTGCAGGTAGCAACGTTCGACCCTTTCCCTTTGCCGGCCGGCCGGCCGGTTCGCAGTGCAGGACCCCTCGGCCGGCCAGAAGCGGCGGAACCGCCCGACCGGCACCCGCACTGCGGCAGATTGAGAACCGACCCGAAAACGGAACGCTCCGCCCGGGGGCCGGGTGGAGCGCAACGTCTTTGCTAAGCGACTATGCTTGTCAGTTCACCGCCCACAGTATACCACATGTGCGCCACTTTGCAAGCCTGTGGTCCCTTCACTGCAGCGCTGGGGCGGGGTGAACGCATTCCAACTGCTGCTCTCGGCGGACCGGCTCTCCCTTCTCTCGCCGCCGTTCGGAGCGACAGATCTGCCCCTCCGGCGCGAGCAGAGCTGCTTTGCCTCGGTGAGCACACAATTGGGCGGCACTTTCACCGCTAGAGACGATTGCCCACTAGGACCCCCCTCCCCTATAGCCCACAAACAATACAATCCGACAAACCTGCTCCCAGTCGGTTATCCGTTGGCCGGAGGCGTTCGCCGACGCCTTTCACATGGACCTCTCGCTGGCGGCGGCGACCAACGGCGACCGTAAGGCGACCGCTAGAGCGTCCGCAGGGAGGGGCGATCCCGCCGGAGCGGGCTTCCGTGTGTGCTACCCCCCATCCTGCGCCAAACCTGCGCGACAGGCTCGACTCCCGGCGGCGCCTTCACCGCTGGATGCGATTGCCCCGAGCAACCAGGAAATGGCGCTTGCCAGGTGGCCAACAGGGGTGGTATAATGCTCTACAAACGCGCAGGGTATCGCGCACGGCGTCCCGGGAGGACAGCTTATGCTCGTCGATTGGTTCTCCAGTCTCGGTCCCGTCGTCCAGGCGTTCCTGGCAACCTGTTTCACCTGGGGTGTCACGGCTCTGGGCGCGTCGGCCGTCTTTTTCTTTAGCAAGGTGAGCCGCACCCTGCTAGACGCCATGCTGGGCTTTGCCGCCGGGGTGATGATCGCCGCCAGTTACTGGTCGCTCCTGGCGCCATCGATCGAGATGGCGGAGGGATCGGGGGTTCCGGCCTGGTTCCCCGCCGTGACCGGCTTTTTGCTCGGGGGGGCCTTTCTGTATGTCGTGGACGCTCTCCTGCCTCACCTGCACATGAACTTGTCGACCGACAAGGCTGAGGGGCTGAGCACCACCTGGCAACGCAGCATCCTGCTGGTGCTGGCCATCACCATGCACAACATCCCGGAAGGCTTGGCGGTGGGCGTGGCTTTTGGCGCCGTAGCCTCCGGCCTGCCTTCTGCCAGCCTGGCCGGCGCGGTAGCCCTGGCTCTGGGCATCGGCCTGCAGAACTTTCCCGAGGGCGTGGCCGTGTCGGTGCCCCTGCGCCGCGAAAACATGTCGCGCTGGCGCGCCTTCTTTTACGGGCAGGCTTCAGGCATGGTCGAGCCGGTGGCGGGCGTTATCGGCGCCGCGGCGGTAGTGATCATGCAGCCCATATTGCCCTACGCCCTGGCCTTTGCCGCCGGGGCCATGATCTATGTTGTCGTAGAGGAGCTGATTCCCGAGTCTCAGATACAAAGCATCACCGATGTGGCCACCATCGGCTGCATGCTGGGCTTTGCCCTGATGATGACCCTGGACGTGGCCCTCGGCTAGTAAAGGGAGCAAGATGCCAACTCCGGACGAGCAGCCAGCCGCGATCCTCCGCATCCGCGCCCGCGAGACGAACTGCTACCTGGTCCGCGCCGCCGCGGGAACTATCCTCGTCGACCCCGGCCCGCCCGGCTCAGCGGCGGCCATCCAGGCCGGAGCCGCGGCGGTGGGCGTCGATCCAGGCGAGATCCGCCTCATCCTGGTCACCCACGGGCACCTGGATCATTATGGTGCCGCGGGCGACGTCCAGGCCTGGTGCGGGGCACCCGTAGCGGCCCATCCCCTGGCACCCGAGCTGAGCCGGGACCGGCGCCGCGCCGTGCCGCCGGCACAGACGCTGCAGGCCAGCCTCATGCGCTGGGCTTATTTGCTGCTGGCACCGCTCTTTCCCTTTCCTCCCCTCGACGCGGACATCTTTCTCGAAGAGGATGCTGACCTGTCGGCCTATGGGCCGCAGGGCAGAACGATCCTGCTGCCCGGGCACGCACCGGGCTCCCTGGGCATCCTCACACCCGCGGGCGACGCCGTCGTGGGCGACCTGCTGGTCAACTATAGCGTGCCCAGCAAGCCGCTCTACATGTCCGATGGCGCAGCCTGGCAGCAGAGCTACGAGCACCTGCGCAGCTTGCAGCCGCGGCGGATATACGTCGGCCATGGAGAGCCGTTTGCCGGCGAAGAACTGGCCCATATCTACCCCAGTCGCTACCAATTGCGCTGGTGGGTGCGGTAGGGCGTGGGCTGCCGGGCCGCGCTGCGAGCCCGGGCCATGGACGGCCGCGGGTCAGGCAGTGACCCCACCGAAGACTAGATCGCGTACAACGGAGTGCACAATGCCGGAAGAATGGCGAGTCTTGCTCAGCACCTTTGCCCTGCTCTTTGTGGCCGAGCTGGGCGACAAAACGCAGCTGGCCGTGATCAGCATGACGGCCAGGCACAAGATGCCCCTGTGGGTCTTTTTGGGGGCGTCGCTGGCCCTCGTCGCCGTCACGTTGATCGGCGTGCTCCTCGGTGGGGCGCTGACGCGCATCATCCCCGAGGAGATCCTGCACAAGATCGCGGCGGTGCTCTTTGTCGGAATGGGCGTGCTTATGTGGTTCGGCAAGTTGTAGGTCAGGCAAATGGACGAGGAGCAGGTTGCGGCTCTGCTTAAGGATCTGGGCTACCGGTTGCTCGCCCCTCACCATCGCGGCAGCCCGGGTTATAGCGGCCTGCTGGTAGCCCTCCGCGACTCGCCAACGGGCCACCATTTTGATCCCGAAGCCGTGTCCGCCGTCCTGCGGGACGCCGAGGGGCTCGCCCGCGAGGTCTTGCTCACCCGGGACGAGATCGGGCTGCCATCCGGCCACCTATGTCCCGGACCCGTCACCGTGAGCGATTGGCGCGACAAGCGGCTGCACTTTTACTCTTATGGCGGTCGCATCGAAATGAGCACCGTGCCCTCCGGGCGGGTGGTTGCCATCCACTCGCCGGCGCCGATCCTGGAAATAACCCGGGGGCAGGGCAGTATCGCTGAAGACCTGGCGTCCGAGGTTCGGAGCTACGTGGCCCGGGCAGCTGCAGCCTGGCACGGCGCAGAGGAGGGCTTTGCCCGGCGCCTTGCCGGCGTGGAGCCGCTCGAGTTCTACGTGGCCGCCATCCACTCGCTGCTCTCCGCGCACCGGGGTAGCGAGGATCTGGCAGGTGTCTATCGGGAGCTGGACGGCGTCCTTGCCGCGGAGCGCCAATGGCTGCAGGAGCAGGGCCGCTGGCCGGCGGCACCACCGCACCTCGACGACCTGCTGTGCCCCGCCGCCCGCGACCGCCCCGCGTAGACATGGTCCGGCGCTCATGAAGCACACAGAAGTGAGGGACTATTGGGACCGAAACGCGGCGGCGTGGACCCAGCTCTCCCGGGCCGGCTACGACGTGTACCGCGACTATCTCAACACGCCCGCCTTCTTCGCAATGCTCCCCGACGTCGACGGGCTTTTGGGACTGGACATTGGCTGTGGAGAAGGGCACAACACGAGGCTATTGGCGAGAGCCGGCGCCGTGGTCACGGCGCTGGACATTTCACAGACCTTTGTCCGGCAGGCCCGGCTGTCCGAAGAGCAGGAGCCGCTGGGCATAGCCTACCTGGCCGCCAGCGCAGTAGAACTACCCTTCGCCGCCGCGGCCTTTGACTTTGCCACGGCTTTCATGAGCTTGATGGACATTCCGGAGACCGGTTCGGTTCTCGCCGAGGCCTATCGCGTCCTGAAGCCAGGCGGCTTCCTGCAGTTCTCCATTACCCATCCCTGCTTCAATACCCCACATCACCGCAACCTGCGCGACGAGAACGGCATGACCTATGCTTTTGAGGTAGGCGGTTATTTCGAAAGCCGTCAAGGAGAGGTGGCCGAATGGCTCTTTAGCGCTGCGCCTGCCGAAGCGAAAGAGGGGCTGCCGCCCTTCCAGGTGCCGCGGTTTACCCGGACGCTCAGCGAGTGGCTGAACCTGGTCGTTGACTGCGGCTTTCATCTGGAGCGAGTCGAGGAACCGCGGCCGAGCGACGAGGCGGTGCGCCGCTGCCCCGCGGTGCAAGACGCGCAGGTAGTGGCTTATTTCCTTCACGTGCGGGCACGAAAACGGTTGGGATTTATCGACAGTACGTCTTGACTCACGGCTTTATCCTCCTACCCGTATTCTACCACCATCCGCGAAGCCGCGCATCATGCCCCCTGACCGGGAGATCAAAAAGAGCCGGGACTTAAGCCCCGGCTCCGTGACTTCCGTGGTCTCTACTGGTCCAATTCCCAGGATGTCCTCGGAGACGTTCCTGCTACGATCATGCCAGGTCGAAGCGGTCAAGGTTCATCACCTTGTGCCACACCGCCACAAAGTCGTGCACGAACTTTTCCTGGGAGTCCTCACAGCCGTAGACTTCCGCCAAGGCCCGAAGTTGGGAGTTCGAACCGAAGATGAGGTCGGCACGGGTGCCTGTCCACTTGAGTTCGTCCGTTACGCGATCACGACCCTCGAACACCTCATTGTCTCCCGAGGTTGCCTTCCACGTCGTGCTCATGTCGAGCAGATTCACAAAAAAGTCGTTGCTGAGCGTCTCTGGCCGCTTGGTAAAGACGCCGTGCGGGGACTGTCCGCAGTTGGCGTTCAAGACGCGCATACCGCCAATGAGAACCGTCATCTCAGGTGCGGTCAGCGTCAGCAGCTGCGCGCGATCGACCAGCAGCTCCTCTGCCGATATGGCGTATTTTGTCTTGAGGTAGTTACGGAACCCGTCGGCAGCCGGTTCGAGTGCGGCGAATGACTCCACGTCGGTTTGCTCCTGCGACGCATCCGTGCGTCCCGGCGTGAAGGGAACGGTCACATCGTGGCCGGCATTCCTCGCAGCTTGCTCGACCCCGGCGCATCCGCCCAGGACAATCAAGTCGGCGAGCGAAACATTCTTCCCGCCCGACTGCGCGCTGTTGAACTCCTCTTGGATTCCCTCAAGGGTCTGCAGCACAGTCTTCAGTTGGACCGGCTCGTTGACTTCCCAATCCTTTTGCGGCGCAAGACGAATGCGCGCCCCATTCGCACCGCCCCGTTTATCGGAGCCGCGGAACGTGGCTGCCGACGCCCAGGCGGTCGAGACCAGTTGCGAGATCGACAAGCCCGAGGCAAGGATCTTGCCCTTGAGGTCTGCGATGTCCTGCGCATCGATCAGCTCATGATCGACTGCGGGCACCGGGTCCTGCCAGATCAGCTCCTCCGCCGGGACCTCCGGTCCGAGATAGCGCGGGCGGGGGCCCATGTCGCGGTGCGTCAGTTTGAACCACGCCCGGGCAAACGCATCCGCGAACTCTTCGGGGTTCTCGTGGAACCGCTTTGCGATCGGCCCATAGATCGGATCCATCCTCAGAGCCAGATCCGCCGTGGTCATGATGGTTGTAACCCGCTTCGACGGATCATGAGCAGCCGGCGCAAGATCCTTTTCGGCCGGATTGACCGGGACCCACTGCCAGGCGCCGGCGGGGCTCTTTACCAGATCCCAATCGTGGCCGAACAGCATGTCGAAATAGCCCATATCCCACTGGGTCGGCTTCGGCGTCCACGCACCTTCGATGCCGCTGCTGATCGTGTCACCGCCTTTGCCGCCGCCGAAGCTGCTCTTCCAGCCGAGGCCTTGCTCCTCGATGCCGGCGGCTTCGGGCTCAGGCCCCACATGGGAAGCGGGGCCGGCACCGTGGCATTTGCCGAACGTGTGCCCGCCCGCGATGAGTGCGACGGTCTCCTCGTCGTTCATCGCCATGCGCGCAAAGGTCTCGCGGATGTCCCGGCCTGACGCGACCGCGCTGGGCATGCCGTTCGGCCCTTCCGGGTTCACATAGATCAAGCCCATCTGCACGGCAGCGAGGGGATTTTCCAGTTCCCGCTCACCGGAGTAACGCTTGTCGCCAAGCCACTCGCCCTCGGTCCCCCAGTAGATTTCCTCTTCCGGCTCCCAAATGTCTTCGCGCCCGCCGGCAAAGCCAAACGTCTTCAAACCCATCGACTCCAGGGCACAGTTGCCGGCGAGGACCATCAGGTCGGCCCAGGAGATCTTACGCCCGTATTTCTGCTTGATCGGCCAGAGCAGACGGCGCGCCTTGTCGAGGTTCACGTTGTCGGGCCAGCTGTTGAGGGGCGCAAAGCGCTGGCTGCCGGACCCCGCGCCGCCGCGGCCATCGCCAGTGCGGTAGGTGCCCGCGCTGTGCCACGCCATCCGGATGAACAGCCCTCCGTAGTGACCGTAATCGGCCGGCCACCAGTCCTGCGAGTCGGTCATCAGCGCATAGATGTCCTTTTTCAGGGCCTCAAGGTCGAGTTTCCCGAACTCCTCAGCGTAGCTGAACTCCTCGCCC
>JBFYTF010000238.1:0-7907 GCA_041300865.1 Anaerolineae bacterium | reverse complement strand
CTACAGGCAGTGAGGACGGCACCGCCCGGCTTTGGGATCTCGGCCCGGGTGGGCTCGATGTCGCACCGCGCGTGCTGCGCGGTCACCAAGGCGCGGTCTTTGGCGTAGCTTTTGATCCGGGCGGGCGCTGGCTGGCCACCAGCGGTGCTGATGGCACCGCCCGCCTGTGGCCCCTCTTCGCCGCCGATCCCGAAGCCGGGGCGAGGGTGCTGCGCGGCCATGAAGGAAGCGTCACCTGGGTCACCTTTAGCCCCGATGGCCTGTGGCTGGCTACCAGCAGCGTGGACGGCACTGCCCGAGTGTGGCAGGCAGAGGTCGGTGATCCCATGCTGGATCCCTGGGTGCTTGCCGGCCACCAGGAACAGGTGTGGTCCCTCGCTTTCAGCCCGGACGGCCGTTGGTTGGCCAGCGGCGGCGCGGACCAGGCGGTACGCCTCTGGGACCTGCCGGCCTCGTCGGCGGGCCAGGATCCAGCCGCGGGCCCGGCTGCGGGTCGGCTCGTGCAGCTCGTCGACGGCGGCCAGGTGACCTCTGTACGCTTTGACCCCGAGTCGCGGTGGCTGGCTGCGGGCGTCTGGGATGGCACGGCACGGCTGTGGGACCTGGGCGCGTTGGACGCGCAGGCGCACGATAGCGATGCAACGCGCGGTGAGCGGGTGCTGGCCGGCCATGGACAGGGAGTCGGCGCTCTCGCCTTCGATCCGAAGGGCCGGTGGCTGGCAACCGGCGGGCAGGACGGGGTTGCCCGGCTGTGGAACCTGGTCGATGACTCGACCCCAGCGCTGGCCTGGCAGGCCCACCAGGCCGAAGTGAATGCCCTGGCCTTCAGCCCTGATGGCGCCTGGCTTGCGACCGGCGGGACCGATGCCGCAGTCCGCCTGTGGGACGTGGAGTCAGGCGAGCCGGATTCCGAGCCTCTTGCCCTGCCGGGCACCGCAGATCGTGTTTTTGCCCTGGCCTTCAGCCCCGACCGTCACTGGCTGGCCGCAGGCACACGCGGGCAGGCGGCGAACCTGTGGCTGTGGGAGTTTGACGGCGAGGATAGCGGCGCGCCGCGCAGCCTGGGAGGTCACGCCAGCAATGTCACCTCTCTAGACTTTAGCCCCGACGGGCGCTGGTTGGCCAGTGGCAGCGCCGACGGGACGGCACGGCTCTGGGATCTTGCAGCGCGTGACCCCGGTGCGAGCGCCCGACAGCTCGGGGGGCACGCCGGTCCTGTTGCGGCGGTGGCGTTCGACCCCGGCCAGCAATGGCTGGCAACGGCCAGCACCGATGGCAATGTCCGGCTGTGGCGCATGCAGCTCGACGCGCTCCGCGCGGTCGCCTGCCGGGTGGCCGGGCGGAACCTGAGCCCGGCTGAATGGGAGACGTATTTCCAGGCAGACCCATATCGCGCGACCTGCCCCAAGCAGGCCGTTCCTACCGCCCCGCGCTGTCAAACACAGCCGCGAGGCGAGCGTGAGAAGTGAGAATGAGATGAGCAATGAGAAAGGGCCGTTCCTGGCCGTCCGTGTTGAGAGCACAGGCCAGGTCTTCCGCCTGGGCGGCGTGCCCGTGACCATCGGCCGGCGCGCCGACAACACCATTGTCCTGCCCGATTCCCTGGTGTCGCGACAGCACGCCCGCATCGAATGGCAGGCCGATGGGCCGGTGCTCCACGATCTGGGTAGTACCCATGGCACGTACGTCAATGGGCGGCGCGTTTCAGGTCCCAGGTCGCTGCAGCCCGGCTACGTGCTGCGCGTGGGAGACACAATCCTACAGGTAGAGGCCGTGAAGCAGCAGGCCAGCGTGCCAGCACCAATGCCGCCCGTGTCTCCTCCGGCTGGGCCGCGTACGCCGGGATGGCTTCTGATTGCCGGCGTCACGGCCGGCCTCGTCGTCGCGCTGGCCCTGCTCCTTGCCGCGGGCGGCGCCTTTCGGCCCGCGGGCGGCGATGCCGGCACGCTGCTGCCCAACGACGCTCAAGTTGAGGAGGCGGCTCTCACCTCGCTGCCTACTGCATCGCCGGCTGCCCTGCCCGGCCTGGAGGCTGACACGGTCGAGGTGGAACCCACTGCTTTGCCGTCCCCCGTGCCGACTTCGGGGACGTCATCCACGGCTGTTCCCACCGCTGCACCCACGACTGCGCTGCCGCCCACGGCTGCGCTGCCGCCTACCTCTGCGCCTCCTCAGAATACTCCCGTTCCCGAGTTCCCGGCGCCATCGCTGGTGGCACCAACGGAGGATGAGGCCCGCGCCGTCAGGGGGCACGTGACATTTGTCTGGAGCTATCCCCGGGCGCTGGGCGCGGGCGAGGGTTTTCAGGTTCTCATCTGGAAGGAAGGCCAGGAACACAATGGGGCCGCAGGTCTGACGCGCGATACGCAGCAGGCAATCGATCTCGACGCCGTGCTCCCCGGGCGCGGCGGAGCCGGCGACTACTTCTGGACGGTGGTTGTGCGGCGTGACGCGCCTGGCGAGGCCCTCCTCAGTCCTGAGGCCGCTGCCAGGCGCCTGGTGTACGCCCCGGACCAACCCGCACCGCTGCCCAACGAATGCGCCTCGTTCTCCTGCGACGGCTGTGATAGCTGGAACAGCGCGAATTCCCTGTGTAGCCTGTGCCAATGCCCGTGAGGTGCAACGTCTCTCCCTTGCTCAGAATTGACAGCCTGGAACCGTCAAGGTATAATAGGCCGCCAGTTCGTGGTTAGGAGAGAAGTAACGTGACTGTTGACAACATCATAACCCTCACCGAGATTTCACCAGGACAGAAACTGCAGGGCACGGTCAAGAAGGTCACCCTTTCGGGGGCCGTCGTTGACGTCGGCGCTGCAGTGGATGGCCTGCTACACATTTCAGATTTGGGCGAGAAAAGAGTAACGCGCACGTCTGACGTCCTAAGCGAAAGCCAGGAGATTACTGTCTGGGTCAAGAGGGTCGATCCAGAGCAGAAGCGCTTGAGCCTGACGCTAGTACAGCCGCCCGACTTTACCTGGAATGACCTGCAGCCAGGCATGGAGGTGCAGGGCAAGGTTGTGCGCCTTGAGAAATTTGGCGCCTTCGTCGACCTCGGCGCGGAGACCGACGGCCTGGTTCATATCTCGGAAATGGCCGCGCGGCGGGTTAACAAGCCGTCCGACGTCGTCTCTGAGGGGGACGTCGTCTCAGTGTGGATCAAGGAAGTCGACCGCAAGCAGCGGCGGATCAGCCTGACCATGGTCGAGCCGCCCGACGTCGACCTGCGCACCCTGAAACCCGATGCGGTGCTGACGGGCAAGGTCGTGCGCCTGGAGAGCTTTGGTGCCTTTGTCGACATTGGCGCTGGGCGCGACGGCATGATCCACGTCACCGAAATGGGACGCGGCTATGTCGGCAGCCCTTCCGAAATCTTGTCGGTGGGCGACGATGTGCAGGTGCGCGTCCTCGAGGTTGACCCCCGCCGAGGCCGTATTTCCCTCAGCATGAAGGACCTGCCGACCGACCAGTACCAGATCGTCGACGACGAGCAAGATGAGCTGCCCACCGCGATGGAGCTCGCGCTGCGCGAGGCCATGGACGAGCAAGGCATCGACTTTCCCTATGGCCGCGATCGAGATAACCGCCGTCGCAAGAAGGGAAAGCGGGATCGAGACCGGGACAGGGATCGGATTCAGGACGAGATCATAGCCCGGACGCTGCGCAGTCACGGCGACTAGAACGCCCCTGTAATCGCAATGGGCCTGCACCACCAGGGTGCAGGCCCATTTTATACTCAGGAGATGTTGGCAGGCTACGGCTCTACGGTCTAGTCGCGAAGCGAGCGGATATACTCCAGGTTCAGCTCCCCCTTGGCCCCCCAGCCCTTCTTGCCGCCGGGGATCTCCGGACGGAACTTTTCGTACAGCTCGTAAGCCACGTCTTCCAGCTCAGCAGGCCCATAGGCCGACGCCAGGTCTTTCATGGCGCTACGGACGTCGTCAAGGGCCGAGCCGAACTTGCCAGACAGGTAGCGCTGTACACTGGCCGGATCCACTGGCTGGCCCTTCGAGGTGGCCCGCACCCCCTCTGGTGTATTCAAGGCCGGGATGCTGCGGCCAAGAAGGTCGACATAAAAAAGCTCGCCTTCGGGGCGCTTTCGCACTTCGCGGTCCTTGTCTTCGGATGGCTTATATAGGCCCAGGCTGCGGCCCTTGGACTGAGCGTTCATCCCCGCCAGCGTCTTGCCCAGAGTCAGTGCCTCGTCGGCATCAAAGCCGAGCGCCTCGGCCACCACTGCAGCCCACAGTGTCAGCACCGGGGCGCGATTGATCTCTACTGTCTTGGTCGCCACGTCTTCCCTCCACGCATTGCTCCTCGGGTGTTACTCTTGGCTTGCCGGGCGTCTCTATCCTTGGGCCCGGGCGACGATCAGCCGGAATAGGCCGCCCAGGTGGCTGTCTACCCGCTCCAGGCGAAAGCCGGCACGGGCGACCACATCCTGTGTTGGGCGGTTCAGGTGGCAGCGGCCGTTGACTGCGTACCAGGGTAGATTTGCGGCGTCGGCGAGCCATGCCAGCGGTCGGACACGGGGGCGCATGTGCTCCATCAGCAAAAGCCGGCCCCTGGGCCTGGCCAACACGCGCCGGATCTCGGCCAGCGCGCGCCGCTGATCAAGCACGCTGCACAAGACGAGGCTGCCTACCACCGTGTCGAACGCAGCGTCGCCAAAGGCCAGGTGTTCAACGTCCATCTGCGCCAGGTCCACGCGGATACTTCTCGGGTCTCCGGCTGCGTGTGAGAGAGCGCCGGCACGCTGTGCCGCGGCGGCCAGCATCTCGGCACTCTCGTCGATGGCTGCCAGTCCGGTGACGGCCTGGGTGTGATAAAAGGGTAGGTTGGCCCCGGTGCCCACACCGATCTCCAGCACCCGTCCCTCGGCGTGGGGCATCATCGCGGCACGCATCTGCCTCAACCACAGCCGCTCGAGAGGCGCCATCCCACGGTCGTAGGGGACGGCCAGGCGGTCAAAGGATGAATCGAGGGTCGGGGTCATGGCCCTTGCCACCCACCGCTTTGTCGAGCTCTTCTTCCAGCTCCTCAAGCTCGATCATCATTGCCGGTGGCACCGAGTGCTTGGGAAAACGCGCCTTGAGCTGCGCGATGGCCTCCCTCAACTGAGCGATCCGCTGTTCGTCCTGCACGGCTCCCTTCCCTTTCTCGTCCCTCTGCCCAGCCGGGCGACGAATTTGACAGGCCGCCGGCTCTCTGCTATACTCTCGCATTATACCCCCAGAGGGTATGTTGTGCGGGCAGTATGATAGCACGGCAGCCGGGATTTGTCAAACGGGCGCTGAGCGAGTTTGCGCTGAAGGTGCGACGGTCCGCAGGCAGGGAGGCACCACGGTATATAGGTAGGCAGTGGCTGCCCCGACGCGCGGATTTTGTAGCCGAATAGCAGAGATCTTGCCCTGGTGAGCAGGGCGGAGGAGTGCAGCATGGATTCTGTTCAATGCCAGAGGAGACAGGAGGGCCGCAGGGCAGCGAGGACCGGGGGGCAGCGATGAGTGGCATAGTTGCCTCTTTCCTCGGGCTTCTCCGCGACAACTGGCTCTTCTTACTCATCATCGGTGCCCTGGCTGTCGCCTTCCTGGTGTTGCGCACGCCCGCGAGCGACGTGGCGTCGTTGGCCGAGGTGGACGCAATCCTCACCAGCGGCCAGCCGACGGTTGTCGAGGTCTTTTCCAACACCTGAAGCGCCTGTCTCTTGGCGAAGCCTGTCGTGGACAGGCTCGAAGGAGAGCTTGAGGGTGAAGCGCAGTTCCTGCGCCTGAGCGCTTCCAGCGCCGTTGGGCGCCAGCTTGGTGGCCGCTTTGGCGTGCGTGCGGTGCCGACTTTTTTGCTTTTCGACGGCGCAGGCAACATGGTCCATTACCAGGTGGGCCGCCTTGACAGCGACCGGATGAAAGCCGAGATCGAGATAATGGAGAGGTGAGAACGTGCCCATTTACGAATACAGTTGCCAAGACTGCGACACACAGTTCGAGAAGTTTATTCGCTCTGTTAGCGCTCAGGTGGAGGTCAAGTGCCCCCAGTGCGGTGGCACGCACGTGAAGAAGGGCTGGTCGCTCTTTGGCACTGCCTCGGCCGACGGCAGCATGGCGTCTCTGTCTGCCTCGGCCGCGAGCTGCGGCCCCACGGGCAGCACCTGAGGCATCCCCCGCTGAGAGCAGTTCGCTCTCGACAGACCACGTAACCGCACGCGGCGGATTCCCGACCTTCGTAGAGGGTGGTCCGCCGCTTCTCGTTACTCTTCCCAAATCCAGCCTGTAGGGCCGTTATTCCCCGCGCAGCTTCTTTCAGCCTGGTTGACAGAAGTGGGCGGCCATGGTATAATCCCGCTGTTCGACTTCCACAAGGTGTAGGAGCATGCGATGCTGGACAGTGGACGCCCAGTCTATACGATCGGCACTGCCGCCGAGATTCTCCAGGTTCATCCCCGGACGCTGAGACTCTACGAGGATGGAGGGCTCCTTCGCCCCGCTCGCAAGAACAACCGCCGCTTTTACTCGGCGAACGATCTGCGGTGGATCTCGTGCATCCGCTACCTGATCCACGAGAAGGGCCTCAACCAGGAAGGGCTGCGTCGCTTGCTGGCCCATATTCCCTGCTGGGAGATCAACGGCTGTCCCGACGAGTCGCGGGCTGCTTGCGCGGCGGCCAGCGACCAGACCTTGCCCTGTTGGGCGTTGCCGTCGCTTGATGGTCGCAACGGCCGTCACTGCTTCGAGTGCCCGGCCTATCTTCGGGCCGCGGACTATGTCATGGACGAGCGGGAAAAGGAAGAGGCCAGCGAGTACGTGGCTCCTGAGCGATCTGCGCCTCAGTGAAGCGGAAGGGCCCACCTCTCACCTGGGCACGTCGTAGCCGCGGACTCCTGCCCTGCATCCCCCTGGCTGCACCCGTGCTGCGCACGGCCGGTCCTGCGCGCCACCCTCAATGCCTGGAAGAGGGGGGCAGCGTCCGGCGTTCCTTTTGCCTGACAACGTACCATGCCGGGAACATTGCCGCCGCGCCGAACAACAGCGCAGCCAGGATCAGGCAGCCAAGGCCGAAGCATATGCCCCTCCTCGTCGCTTCTTCGTCCTCGCCAGGCGCGGGAGCCGTCGCCTCGGGGGTGCCGGCAGCGGCAGACAAGCAGGCAATTTCTGCCTGCTGCCAGCTGTAGCCCGCCGGGCAGCTCCAGTCCCGGGGCTCGACGCCGGCTGGGCGTGCCTGCCAGTTCTCGGGTAGGGCACAGCCCTTGATCTCACCGACAAAGCCGCAGGTCGCCGCGTCGTGGTTGAGGATCATGTCCTCACAATCACCCCGATGAACGCCGCCCGAGCAGCAGAAGGGGATCTCGTAGCGCCGGCAGTTCATCGCCGGGGCACCAACAACGGCGTATTCCGGAGGGCACATCGCCTCGCCGGCACGCCCCAGCACCTCCCAGCCGGAAGGCGGCTCGCACCAAGAGCAGTCGTCGCCCTGGATCACCTGGCTGCACTGCGCGGCCGCGTGGTTAACGAGGATCACGGGCGGCGTCGGAGTTGCGAGAGATGCTGCCGGACGGAGCACAACCAGCAGCGCGGTGAGGACCAGGGCCAGGCCCAGCGCTCTATTGGTTCCTGCGGTCGGGGGATGTAATTCGGCCCCGGCCGCTGCCCTTGGCCTGCCGTTCGTGCACGCCATTCGCGGACTCTCCTCCCTGCCCTGATGTCTCCGACTCTGATTCTATCACGGCCGCACGAATCGGGCAAGCCGGGTGTGCCCGCGACGCGAGACTCTGCTGCCATCCCTCTTGTTCCCCGGACACTTGACAATCCCAACGCTTCGGTCTACAATACACGCGGTCCCGCCACCAAGGAGGAGTTATGGGCTACAAGCTTACCATTCCCGCCCGCATCAACATCCTGGGAAATCCTTCCGAC
>JBFYTF010000202.1:0-2742 GCA_041300865.1 Anaerolineae bacterium | reverse complement strand
CCCACCTGTGCCTGGATGAATTGGCCAGTGTGGACCTGCTCAATCACAGGGTGCGGCGGTCCTTCGGGACGGCCTTGAAACCCTTCAGCCTGGCGGCCCCTCGGGCCAGCCTGGCGATGCTCCTGTCGGTCCTGGTCCTGGCGTACCTGGCCCCCAGCCTGGACCCTGTGCTGGACAGGGGCCAGAACTGGGGACTGAACCTGGGTGCTTCGGGGCCTCAAACCTGGTGGGGTGGCGTGGAGGACAGGCTCCCTTGAGGGTGCCGTCTGGACCGGCGCTGGGGCTAGCGACAGGGGCTCACCAGCAGGGGCTCGCCAGGCTCGACAGGACGCCCATGGCATCCCAGGGTGTGGGCATGGGCATGTCGCCCCAGGGTCCGCCGGACTTGACCCGGATGGCGTACTCGGCCCATTGGATGGGTCGCGGCATGTAACCCAATTGCGCGGCCAGGGAGCGGACCTCGCCGACGAAGGCGTAGTCGCAGGCCCCGCCGGGGACTGGGCCTGAGGTGCACAGGTCGTGGCGCATGCAGGCGGCGTCGAAGCCATCCACGGGTGGCGGGAACCCCGCTGCCGGGTGCCCTGGTCCGCACCAGTTGCCATAGATGGGCATGCACTTGAAGAAGGCCTGGGCGCCGGGCGCCAGGGTAAGTCCGGCCATCAGGGTCAGGAGAGGAAGGGTGCTTTTAGTCCTGCTTTTCATTTTGTTACAGCCGGTTTCTCCGATGAGTCTGCGCTAAGGATCCTGGTCGGAGCCGGCCGCGGCGGTGGGGCCGGCGGCGTTGGGTTCGTGCATGACCCAGCGATGTTTGCCGCTCGCCTTGGCCTGTGCCAATGCCGCCTTGGCCAGGCGGAGGATCTGCTCCGGTTCGTCACTGTGGCTGGGGCAAAGGCTGATGCCGATGCTGGCCCCGAGCTGCACCGGCTGGCCCTCGTAGTCGAAGGGGGCTGAGAGCCCGGCCAGGAGCTTGTCCGCGATCCGTGGCACGTCCTCGATGGACTCCATGTCGCGCATGACCACGGCAAACTCGTCCCCCCCGGGGCGGGCGACGGTGTCGTCCTGGCGCACGATGCCGTACAGGCGCTCGGCAAAGTCCTTCAGCAGGGTATCGCCGCCGACGTGGCCGAGGCGCTGGTTGACGGCCCTGAAGTCGTCCAGATTGATGGCGAAAAGGACCGCATGCCCGCCGGTGCGCTTGGTGTGGCGCACGGCTTCGCCCAAGTGGTCGATGAGCAGGGCCTGCGTGGCCAAGCCTGTCAGCGGGTCGTAGAAGGCAAGTTCGCCAAGCTGGCTTGGATCGAGCCCCTGGTGGGTGACGTCTGAGCAGATCCCAACGTAGTGCCCCGGGATTCCGCCGGTGTTGGGCAGGGCAACGATCGTCAGGTTTTCGAGGAACAGGCTGCCGTCCTTGCGGCGGTTCCAGATTTTGCCCTGCCACCGCCCCTCCCTGAGCAGACACTCCCACATGGCTTCGTAGAAGGCACGGTCATGCCGGCCGGCGCTGAGCATCCGCTGGTTCTTGCCGATGACCTCATCGGCGCTGTAGCCGGTGAGCTGGCAAAAGGCCTGATTGACCAAGAGGGTGGTGCCGGCGGCATCTGTGATCACGATGCTCTCGGTGGCGTTCGCCATCAGCACGTTGGCAACCAGAGGTGCATAGGCGCACGCCATGGTGGTGCAATCCTGACGCAGGATGGCGATGGCTCTCCTGCTCCGGCCGGGGTTCAGCAGTGCCAGGGACAGGCGCACCGGGATGCGGTGCCCGTTTCGGTGCAACGCATTCCAGGGCCCGGGCTCGGCGGTCGCAGACTGGGCTGAGGGGACGACGAGGGCATCGAACTCGGGGGTTAAGCCCGTCCGATCTGAAAAGAGCCCCCGCAGCGGGCGGCCCAGGATCTGGGCCTGGGTCATGCCAAACAGGACCTCGGCGGCGGCATTCGCATATCGAACGTCGCCGGACTCGTCGGTCAGGAACACAGGGTCCTGAGCCATGCCCGCGGTCGTGCGCAGGGCCGCTTCGCAGGCCCTTTGGGCTGCCTGGGCCAAGACCCTCGCCCGGCGCTGGAGCCCCGCATAGACGAGGATGCCGAGGATGGCTGCCAGGGAGACCCCGCCGACGATCAGTGTGGTGCGCACGGCCGCATCACGGATGCGCACATGGTCCGCTCGGATCTGCTCGAGGGCGGCCGTACCTGGCCCTGCGGCGTCCACACCCGGCGTCGGGGTGGTGGCGATGGCGCTAGGCCCAAGTGTCAGTGCCCCTGCCAGTGCCAGTGCGAAACCGAGACCGCGCCGTGTGGCGGACGGGCGGCTCTGTGGGAATGTTGCTGTGTGAATCATCGCTGTGGGCTCAGGGTTGGCATCGCGGGGCCACCCGCAAATGGGCATTGACGACCGCTCAGGATTCGCATGCCGCGCCGGAACCGCAGCAAGTTTCTGAAGACCACCCCGGGGTGCGCCGGTGGCGGGACGCCGCGCGCCCGGACAAGTGAGTCCGACCATCGGATCTCCAAAGGGCTCGCCAGAGCCAAGGGTAATGCCCTCGGCCCAGGTGATCAATCGGCGCCGCTGGGGCCCCCTGCACAGGTGGCGAGGTTGGTCGCCGGATCACGCGGCGACACCTTTGTCCTTGTCGCTGGCACCCTTGGGAGGCGAAAATGCCGGGCCACCCAATCTGCGCGGAGTTCTTCCCATGTCCGACAAGGCCCCCTGGATCACCTACAGACCCGAACTCAAGGTGCT
>JBFYTF010000171.1:0-13442 GCA_041300865.1 Anaerolineae bacterium | reverse complement strand
GCCGCCAGCAGCTCCAATGCCTGGCCCAGGAGCCCCACGTGCAGGCCGGTGACCTGGCTGCGCCAGAGGTGCCGCAGCCGGCTCAGCTCGGCCGCGGTGCGGGCCTGGATCGGCCCGGAGCCGGTCGTCTCGTCCTCGAGCAGCGGCCCGTGCAGGAGGACAAAGTCGCCGTCGGCCGTGAGGTTGAGGTCGACCTCGACGACACGCGCCCGCGCCGCCAGGCAGGCCTCGACGGCGGCCAGCGAGCTGGGCGGCAGGCCGTGGCTGCGGCTTGCGCCGTGGTGGATCAATTCCAGGGGCGTGGTCGCATTGCGGCGCTCGAGCTCGCGCTCCAAGCGCTCGACGAGCGGCAGCAGCTCCAGCGGTGTTCCGATCCGGTACTGCGGAACCTCCGCCGGGCTGGTGGGCTCCTTCGGGTAGCGTGGCGACCAATCGAGCCAGACACTGATCATCCCCGTGTCGTTGGCCCCCTTGACATCGCGGTCCAGGTGGTTGCCGACCATTACCGTCCGGCCATAGTCCGCCGGGTCGATGCCCAGCCGGTCCAACGCCCAGTGGAAAATGGCCGGGTCGGGCTTGTGCAGGTCGATGGCGTCAGAGATAGCCATCACGTCGAACAGATCGAGCAGGCCATAGTGTGACAGCACGTTGTCCACGTTGCCGACCGGCCCGTTAGAGACGATGGCCAGCCGGTAGCCCTGCGCTTTGAGCCGGTGGAGCATCTCGGCAGCGCCCGGAATGAGCTCGGCCGATTGGCAAACCAGCCGTTCGTCCTTGACCTCGGTACCTTCGTCGTCCAGCGTGTCGCCAAAGTCAAAACAGATGGCCGGTAGGTTGTGGTCCATGGTTTACCTCGGAGAAGAATTCGGTGCTACGGCAAAGAGGTCGCGGGCCGCGGCCAGCGCCTCGGCGCGGTGCTCGGCCCAGCGGGGCTGGATCTCGAGAACGCAGAATCCGTCAAAGCCCGGCATCTCTGCCAGCGCCGCGGCGAGCGGGATCGTCCCCCAGCCGGGAGGCATGTGCAGGTCGGCCTCGCCGAAGGGCATCCTGGCGGAGATCTGGCCAAAGCCGCTGTCCAGGCGGCCAAGGTTGTCGTGCAGGTGCAGGTGGCGGACGTGGGGTGCGGCCTGGCCCACGGCCGTCAGAAAGTCAAAGCCGCAATGCTGCGCCGCCAGGAAGAGGTGGCCAAGGTCGAGCGTCATGCCCAGGTTGGGGTGGTTCACCTGGGTCACCTGGCGCACCACCTCGGGAATCGACAGCCCGGGATGGTACGTCAGCAGCTCGTCGGGCGCGCGGCCCGCCTGCCGCAGCACGGCCAGCTCCCAGAGATGGGGGTCGCGGTTTTCCATGCCCACCACGACGCCATGACGGGCGGCCAGTGGCATGAGCTCGCGCAGGGCGGCCACCTCCTGGGCACGCGCCGCCGCCAGGGCCGCCTCGTCCGGCAGTGGCCCGATACCGGCGGCCGCTTCGTACAAGCCGATCAACCCGCTGTGATAGACCAGCACTCCGGCGCCGATCGCCTCGCAGAACTCCAGGCACCCGGCCAAGACCGCCTTTTCCATTGCCAGGTCGGGCGCGCCGTTCGACCGCGCCGTCGGGAAGGCCAGGTTGAGCCGGCCCGGGTCGTGGACGGTGTAGGCCAGGTCAAAGCGCTCGGTCACCGCCCGGACCCGGTCCACCAGCCGCGGCACCAGGCGCCCGCCGATCATCACGTCCAGCCCGTCGATCGACAGCTCGATGCCGTCAAAGCCGGCGGCCTGGCAGGCGGCCAGCTCCTCCTCCAATCGCGCGAGGCTACCGCCCAGGTATTCTACATCGCCGTTGAGGCAGATTCCACGCACTTGCATGTGCCCTCCAGCTATTGTCCAATGATGTTAGACAGCGCTGCCAGCTGGCCATCGCTGAGGTAGGCGCTGTGAACCATGAGCAGAGCGGGATCCTCGAGGAGGGCGGGCAACTCCTGGTCAACCCGGCGCTTGGCCTCGGTGTCCAGCCGGAACGCGCGCAGCAGCTTGCGGCACGTCTCCAGCCGGCGGTCGCGGCGCGATAGAAGCGTTCCGGCGTGCACACTGCAAGTCAGTGTCAGCTCCTCCGAGGGTGCGAGGACCAACCCCGCGAGGCTCAAGGTTTCGGCAGCCTCGTCGTAGGCAACCTCTAGCGGGTGCTCCTGCCCGCCGATGGAAAGCCGCACATCATCCGGCTGTCGGATGCCGTGAACCCGCAGGTGGTAGGTCCGCTCGGAAAGCGCGCGTGAGACGGCCCCCTGGACAGGTGCCACGGTGAACTGCAGGCGCTGCGTCTCCCATGTCTGAGTGAAGGGCGTAACGCAGCTCTGGCCCGCCAGGTAGGCCTGCGTCTCGCCGTCGTCTTCGTACAGGTCGAATTGATTGTCCGCTCCGGCAAAAACGTGGACCGTCAGCTCGGCAGGGCTCGCGACGCCGGCCGAACCCGCCCGGGGCCCGAGGGGAACGATCCCGCCCGCTTTGGCCAGCACAGGGATCTCGTCCAGCGCGCCGTAGAGGGTGTGCCAGCGTCCTCCGGCATAGTGCTCGCCCGTGAAAAAGTCGAACCAGTCACCCGCCGGCAGCCAGATCGCCTGCCTGCTGAGCCGGGTGCCGGCATCGCGGGGCGTGACAAATGGGGCGGCGACCAGTTCGCTGCCGAACAGGTATTGGTTGGGGCTGTGGTACGCATCCTCCTCTTCCGGGTAGAGGAAGTACATGGGCAAGACAGGGGGGCGGCTCTGCGCAGCGTATCGCCAGGCCATCGAATACAGGTAGGGGATCAAGGCATGGCGCGGCTGCAGCGCGGCCCGTGTAACGCGCAGCACCTCGGCATCATAGCCCCACGGCCGGCGCTCGTGGTACGGGTTCTTGGTGCTGTGCAGGCGGAGGATCGGGCTGAAAACGCCAAGCTGGACCCAACGGGTGTACAGCTCCGGGTCCTCAACGCCCCGATGATGGCCGCCGATGTCGTGGCTCCACCAACCAAAGCCCACGTTGGCTGCCGTGGCCGTGAAGGTGGGCTGAAAGGCCAGCGATCTCCAGCTCACGATCGTATCGCCGGAGAAGCCGATGGGGTAACGGTGGCTGCCGAGGCCGCCCCACCGGGTAAAAACGAACGGGCGCTTCTGACCATCGCGGGCCAGGTCCAAAAAGTGCAGATGGTTGAGCCACCACAGCGGATCCAGGCCGGCCAGCCGGCATGTCGTGCCCTGCTGCCAATCCAACCACCAAAAATCCACGCCTTGTGCTTCCAGCGGGTGGTGCAGGACCTCGAAATACGCTGTCACAAAGTCTGGACTGGCGATATCAAACGGTACCGGGTCGGCGCCGGCCGGATCCATGCCGAGGCGCCGGCACATCTCGGGGTACTGCGCCTCGTGCGGATGAATACCGGCGGCCGGATGCAGGTTGAGCGCAACCTTCAGACCCTGCTCGTGGAGCCTGTGAATCAGCTCCTGAGGATCGGGAAACAGGCTCCCGTTCCAGGTGTAGCCGGTCCAACCCGGCGAGCTGTTGCCGGTGTCGGTGATGTGCCAGTCCATGTCGACAATGCAGACCGCCAGCGGAATGCCGTGGACCTCAAAGTCGCGCATCAACTGCAGCAGTTCGGCCTGGGAGTACTCCCAGTAGCGAGACCACCAGTTGCCCAGTGCCCAACGGGGGATAAGCGGCGTCGGCCCTGCCACCCGGCAGAAATCCTGTAGGCAGCCAAGGTAGTCATGGCCGTAGCCAAAGAAGTACAGGTCGAGGTTGCCGGCCTCGGCGCGGGGTTCCAGCCAACCCTCCGGGCCGAAGACAAGGCTGGCCGAGTCGTCCACGACCGCCCAGCCTGACCTGGACATCAAGCCCGGCTCCAGGGGTATGCGCCCGTCGGCGTCGTCCAGCGTACGGGCTGTGCCGCGCAGGTTGCCTGGATCGGGATCGCCGTAGTGCCAGGTGCTTCCCGGCTCCGTCAGCTCAACGGCGAGGGTCCTCCTGTCGAATCCCCGGGCGCTGACCGCGTAAGAGAGGTGAAGGTGCTTGGTGGTGATCTCCAAGCGCGTTGCGGAGCGTGAGGACTCGAACTCGGGCAGCGGCTGCTCCCGGTACCAGAAAGCCTGGCTGGCGCGATCCTCGAACTGTTCCCGGGGGCTGAACTCTAACCTGATGAGCCGCGAGGTCAACACCGTGAAGCGCACATTCGGACCGCGGACCACGGCCGCCGGGTCGGCGGTGGGTCGAAACGGAAACTGAAAGTGGCCGGGTACGCGAGAAGCCATCACGCCTGCCGTCCAGGCTTTCCGGCCTGAGCCTCTCGGGCAAAGAGCCCGGGACTGCCCGCGCCCTTGACGGACAGCACCCGCCCATTGGCAAAATAGGCGAACTCGAAGCCCGTCACGTCGCCCGCCTTGAGCCCCGGCACAGGCATGAGCCGCGCCGTCAGCGGCTTGTCGAGCCGCACGGCGAGGGCCGCGACGTCGAGGAGGATGCCGGCCAGCTCGTCCTCGCTGACGTCACCGGGCAGCGGCACGGTGTCCAGCCCTGTGCCGCACACGGCCGACCAGAGGAGCAGGTCATTCACGGTGTACAGCCCCTCCTTGCTCCGCTCGGCCAGGACGGCATCTTCCAACACGGGCAGCATCAGCCCGTTAAAGCCACAGTGGGGATAGCGCGCCCGGCGCAGACAATCGGTCAGAAGTGCGGCGGCAAAGAGCGTCCCCGGCGCCCCAAAGCGCTCGACCCCCAGCCGCTCGATGGCGGCGCCAACGCTGCGCGCCTCTTCGGGGAAGGGCGCCCAGGAAAAGTCAAGCCCGGCAAAGCGAAAGCCTGCCTCGCGGGCCAGGGGCTCCACGGCGCCCACGATGCGCTCTGCCGCCTCTTCGACGGCCGCCACCAGCCGCCCCCGGGCCTCGTCCAGCGAGCCGGCGGGCGAGAAGGCGTCCACCGCCAACCCAGCCGATTCCAGGGCGATGGCCACGGCCGGCCCGCCACCGTCGTGGTAGGCTGCCGGGAAAAAGGGGGCGTGCGGCCCGACGTTGGCCAGGACTGCCAGGCGCAGATTGCCAAAACCCTGGTCTGTGGTGTGCGCCACCTCGCGGACGATGGCCGCCGCCTGCCGGATGGCAGCCAGGTTGATACCCGTCTCCCGGCCGGCGACCAGGACCGCGGCAAAGATGGATCCGTTGGCCCGGATCAGCTCCGGGATAAGGGCCAGGCGCTCCAGATTGGCGTCCGGCTGCTCGGCCAGCACCGGTCCAAGCGACATGTACTCGAACCCGGCAGCCGCGCCCTGTTCGGCGAGGGCCGAGGCCAGCGCCAGGGGATCGCCGCGGAGCGACGACAGGGGCTGCGTCGCCAGGCGCCGGGACTGCACCGGTAGGCCCGCTGCCTCGAGCGCAGCGTGGGCCTCGCAGGCCAGGCGGCCGGCGGCGTCCACGGCCTCCGGCCGGCCGGCGTTTACGAAACAGGTAATGGATCGCACATTCATGGTCTCATCCGTGCCTCTGCCGCGCTGCCTCAAACAGAATGACCGTGGCCGCCATGGCGGCGTTGAGCGACTCGGCGCCACCGGCCATGGGAATGCGCACGCGCCCCGTGGCCAGCGAGGCCGCCTCTTGCCCCGCGCCCTCGGCTTCGCCGCCGACGATGAGCGCCGAAGGCAGCGTCCAGTCTACGCGGTCGTACGCCACCTCACCGCCGGCCTCGGCCAGCCACACCGCCCGGGCGGCAAGCAGGCCGGCGATTGCCGGCCAGTCCATTTCGTCTACGGCCAGGCGAAAGTGGGCACCCATGGCACCCCGTACGACCTTGGGATTGTAGGCATCCACCGTGCCCGGGGCCAGCACGACCCGGCCGGCCCCCGACGCTTCCGCCGAGCGCAGCAGGGTGCCCAGGTTGCCGGGGTCCCGCAGGCCGTCGACGACGAGGATCAGGCCGTCCCGCGGCGCCAGGCGCGGCATGGGCACCACGGCCAGCACGCCCTGGGGGGTTTCGGTGCCGGCACAGGCCGCCAGCACCGCGTCGCTCACGGCCCAGGCGCCGTCCTCGGCGGCGCCAAGGTGGGGCAGCAAGGCCTGGCCGGCTGCGCCGGCCGCCCACTCCTGGGTAAAGAAGACGAGAGCGGGTTTGATGCCCGCCCTCGTGACCTCGCTAACCAGGCGCGTCCCCTCGACAACAAAACGGCCCTCCCGGTTGCGGGCACGCCGCCGTCCGAGGGACCGTACGTACTTGACTCGGTCGTTCTGGGTGCTGGTGATCATCCGGCGAAAGGCGGATCTCCCGCCCTCGCACTAATTCTTGGCGACCTTGACCACATGGCCAAAGGTGGCGGCATCGTGCACCGCCAGGTCGGCCAGGATCTTGCGGTCCAGCTCCACGCCGGCCTGCTTGAGGCCGTGCATCAAGCGGCTGTAGGACAGGCCTTCCAGCCGCGAGGCGGCGTTGATGCGGGCGATCCACAGGCGCCGAAAATCACGCTTGCGGTCCCGCCGGTCGCGCGTTGCGTACCACAACGACTTCATCATCGCCTCGTGGCCACGGCGCCACAGGCGGTGTTTGCCTCCAAACTGACCCTTGGTGATCTTCAGGACCTCGTTATGCCGGCGTCGGAGCCGGGGCCCCCCCTTTACTCTCGGCACGTTACACTCCTCTCACAGCAATGATCTGGCCGGCCTGCCAGGTAGAACACGCCGGCGGCAGGCTACTTGTCCAGGTAGGGTGCCAGCTTGCGCACGCGCTTCTTGGCGGCGCTCGACGTCACTTCATGCATCTCGTCGAACTGGCGCTTCACGCGCTGCTTCTTGTTGCGGCGCAGGTGGCTCTTGCCGATCTTGGTCCGCATCAGCTTCCCACTACCGGTGTACTTGAACCTCTTGGCCGTTGCCTTGTGCGTCTTGATTTTTGGCATCGTCGTTCCTCTCCTACAAAGCGATTGCCCCTGGTCAGGGGCAATGAGCTAGAATTCCCTCTCACTACCGTTGGATCGAGCAGACCAGCTCAAGCCATGCGCGCGCCTTAGCCCTTGCGGCTGGTGCTGGGGGCAACGATCATCAGCATCGTCCGCCCCTCGAAACTGGGCCGCTGTTCGATGGTGGCAATGTCCTCCAGCTCGGCAACAAACCGGTCGAACTGGTCTTTGGCCACGTCGAGGTTATAGATCTCGCGCCCCCGGAACCGCATGCGGATCCGGACCTTGGCCCCCGACTCGAGAAACGTGCGCGCTTGTTTGACCTTGAAGTTGATGTCGTGGTCGTCGGTCTTGGGCCTGAGCCGGACCTCCTTGATCTCGACTTCCTTTCTCGACTTTCGCGCTTCTCGCTCACGCTTGGCCCGCTCATATTGATACTTGCCAAAATCCATGAGCTTGGCCACCGGGGGTTCGGCGTTTGGGGCAACCTCAACCAGATCCAGCTCCCGCTCCTCGGCCAGCCGCAGCGCCTCTCGCCGCGGCAGCACCCCGAGCTGTTTGCCATCGGCATCGATGACCCGCAGCTGCGGCGACTGGATCGTGTTGTTGACGCGCGTTTTGTTCTTGCTAATCTCTGCTTCTCCTTCTTTCCCCTGCTCGGTTTTCCGTCCTGGGAAAGCACTGACTCAATTGGATTTGGTAGGCGCCAGGCGCCAAATGTCCTGTATCTGCAGCATTATACCTCAGAACTCTGTACGGGTCAAATGACGGACGGGATATGTAACAGGTAGGGGCGCACCGCCCCGCGCCCCTACAGATCCCGCTTTGCGGCCACGGCCTCTTCGATGCGGGCGATGAGGTCGGGCAACGGCTGGCCGCCAAGGTTCTCGCCACTGCGCAGCCGCACGGCGACCTCGTGGTTTTCCACCTCGCGATCGCCGACGACGAGCATGTAGGGCACCTTCTGCAGCTGCGCGGCCCGGATCTTGGCCTGCATCCGATCGGCGGAATCGTCGACCTCCACCCGCAGGCCCGCGGCCCGCAGCTCGGCGGCCACCTCGTGGGCATAGGCCACGTGCCGGTCGGCGATGGGGATGAGCTGTGCCTGGACGGGCGCCAGCCAAGCCGGAAAGGCACCGCCATAGTGCTCCAGCAACACGCCGAAGAAGCGCTCGATGGAGCCCAGCAGGGCGCGGTGCACCATGTAGGGCCGGTGCTCCTGGCCGTCGGCGCCGACGTACGTCAGGTCGAAGCGGTCGGGCTCGTTAAAGTCAAACTGGATCGTCGTCGTCTGCCACTCGCGCCCCAGGGCATCCCGCAGCTTGAGGTCGATCTTGGGTCCATAGAAGGCACCGCCGCCCTCGTCTATCTCGTAGGGCAGCCCTTCCGTGTCGATGGCCCGCTTGAGAGCCTCGGTGGCCTCGTCCCAGCGCGATTGCTCGCCGATGGCGCCCGCCGGCCTCGTGGCCAGGTAGGCCTTGAAGTCGGCAAAGCCAAAGGCCTCCAGCAGGCGCAGCGAGAAGCGCAGCACCTCTACGACCTCGTCCTCCATTTGCTCCGGCGTGCAAAAGATGTGGGCGTCGTCCTGCGTAAAGCCCCGCACGCGGAGCAAACCGTGGAGCACGCCGCTGCGCTCGTAGCGATAGACCGTGCCCAGCTCGGCCCAGCGCAGGGGCAGCTCCCGGTAGCTGCGTCGCTTCGTCTGGTAGATCTTGATATGGAAGGGGCAGTTCATGGGCCTGATGTAGTAGTCCATGTGGTCGATGTCCATGGGCGAGTACATGGACTCGGCGTAAAAGCCCAGGTGCCCGCTCGTCTCCCACAGGCGCGAGCGCCCGATGTGGGGCGTGTAGACGATCTCGTAGCCGCCCTCGAAGTGCTTCTGCCGCCAGAAGTCCTCGATGATGCTGCGGATCCGGGCACCCTTGGGGTGCCAGTAGACCAGCCCGGCACCGGCGTCCTCGTGGAAGCTGAACAGGTCCAGTTCCTTGCCGAGCTTGCGATGGTCGCGCTTTTCGACCTCGGCCAGCCACTCGAGGTGCTTTTGCAGCGCCTGCTTCGACGGCCAGACCGTGCCGTAGATGCGCTGCAGCATGGGCTGCTTCTCGTCGCCGCGCCAGTAGGCGCCGGCCACGCTCAGCAGCTTGAAAGCGTTCGCCGGGATCTGGCCCGTGCGCTCCACGTGAGGGCCGCGGCACAGGTCCGTGAACTCGTGATGGGCATAGATCGACAGCGTGTTGACCGGCTCGGCGCCCGATTCGCCGTGCTCGTCCTCCTCACCCGACGACAGCTTCTCGATCTGGTCGAGCTTGTAGGGCTGGCGGGCAAACATCTCCTGCGCCTCGGCCACGCTCACATCGCGGTGCTCAAAGGGATAGTTGCCACGCACGATGTCGACCATGCGCCGCTCGATCTCGGCCAGGTCCTCGACGGTGAGCGGCCGAGGCAGGTCGAAATCGTAGTAGAAGCCATTTTCCACGGGCGGGCCGAAGGCCAGCTTGCCTTCGGGGAACATTTGTAGGACGGCCTCGGCCATGACGTGCGCCGTGGAATGCCGCAGCTTGTACAGCTCGTCTTCGTGGTTCCCGTTTCCAGATGCCATGATTGGTTCCTCCTCACTTTCCGGGCCGGCGCTCTCAGGGGCCGGTGGCCCCAAGGGGGCCTGAACAACAAAAACTCTCGCCCTTGGGGCGAGAGGTCGTCTCACGCGGTTCCACCCAGTTTGCCCAAGCCGCGGGGGGCCGGGCATCTCTGCGACCGGTAACGGGGTCAGCCGGGGCTCCATACTCTCGCCGCGGCGATTTGAGGAGCCCGCTCACAGGTGGTTTTCGGCGGTTTTCCGCGGTGCGAGCTTCCAGCCGGCGACCCGCACTCTCTGGCGCTTCCCCTCCGCCTACTCGTCCTGCTCGATGCTTTGGCTATTCGCTTTTGGTGGGCGGTACAGGACTTGAACCTGTGACCTTATGCATGTCAAGCATACGCTCTAGCCATCTGAGCTAACCGCCCTTGGTTGTGCAGCCCATTATACCACAGTTTGTCAAGGACGCAAGTTAAAAAACGTCTCTTGCCAGGGCTGCTGCCGGGCCGGCAGCGCCCCTTTGTGCGCCCGCCGGGGATCGGCAGATGGGCCCGAAAGCGGTGGGAGCGCCGGTCGCCGCCGCGAGCGAGAGGTCGAGGTGAACGGCGTCAACCAATCAGGCAAGGGATCAAGGAATGGGCGCGGCAGATTGTGCGATTGTGTTGTTTGTAGGCTATATGCGGGGGGTACTACCCCCGGCACGCTGCGGCGGGATCGGCCCTCCCTTCGGTTGCCGCCGCGTTCTGCCCGGCCGCCGGACTGGCGACCCGCTGGCCCCGACCTGGCGCACCCTCGAGGCCGGCGGCCTGCCGGCAGTGACCGAGGTTGCGCAGCAAGCGTAACAAGCGCAACAACCGCGTCAACCCAGGCGATGTTGCGGTTGAGGTCTATGCGCAATCTCGGGAGCGGCGGTTGCCGGCTACCCCCCAGCACCAAGTACCGTCAGCCAGTCCGTCCGGCGGGAGCCATGGCCGCCGCGCCGTAAACCGCGAGGTCAATGAGGGCTACAGCGGCTGCAGAACCCGGACTCTGGCGGGATACCCCGCATAGGATTGCCAGACCCTCCGCTGATTGGGCGGAGGTTGGCAATCCCGTGTGACGCTCGAGCCTTGGTCTCCTGCCCCCAACTCACTCTCCAGTAGAGGCCGCACAGCGAAAACCTATGTTATAGTAACTGAACGATGGCTCACGATTCAGAGTGCGGTTCGCGGTCCGGACGTAGAACCAGTCGCCGTACCAACTTCCCCCACGCAGTACCTTGAGCGACCCAGAAGCAGGCCCCTGTGGGTTGCTGCTATAATATGGTAAAGCGCGGTAGTAGTCGGGATCATACCAGTCGTGCACCCACTCCCGCACGTTGCCGCTCATATCCATTGCCCCGTAGGGGCTGGCCCCGGTGGGATAGTCTGCCACCCGGCTGGTATCGCCCACGCAATACTCGTAGTTGCTGCCGTTGTAATGCTGGTAGTTCAGGCGCGTGCAGTCGGGAGGGTCGTCTCCCCAGGGGTACATGCTCGTACTGCTATGGCCGCGGGCAGCCATCTCCCACTCGGCCTCAGTTGGCAGGCGCTTGCCATCCCAGGCACAGAAATCTGCTGCGTCGTACCAACTGACCCAGATGACCGGATAGCCGGCGTAGGTTGGGTTGTCGTAGTAGGCAGGGCGGGTTTGGGAGGAATTGTTCAGCGGCAGGTTGCAGGCACCGGCGGCGACGCACCGGGCGTAGCGGGCATTGGTGACCTCGTACCTGTCGATGATGTAGGAGTCCAACTCGACCGCGTGCTCGGGCAACTCGGACGGGTCGCAGGACTCAGCGGGGTTGCCCTCATGACAGCCCATCTGGAACCAGCCGCCACCGGACCATACAGTTTGTCCGAGGAATGGGTCCCGTGCGATGCCGGGCAGGTAGACCGAATTGGGCCAGCGCCCGGCCAGCGCCTGGGGGCTGTTGGAAATCGTGGACAGATAGGACATCTCATCCCGGGTCTTGAGGGCAAAGTAGTAAACCTGACGGGGAACAAAGCCGGTGACCGTCATTTTCTCGGCGCTGTCGGCCGGGCTCGGGATCGGCTCACCGCTGACGTCAGTAGAAGTATCCCAGTTCGCATCCCAGCCCTCCTCGGTAATGGGTGTCGTGTTGTAGCGCACGACGTAGGCAGAGGCCGTGCCGGTCATGCCGTCGTCGCCGGGCGCGGTCCAGCTCAGCTCAATGGTGTCGGACAAGGTGCCGGTACTAGCAGACAGGTTAACGACGGGAGACGGAGGCGTGATGTCTGAGGTAGTGCCTGAACCTGCACACCGAAACCCAGTACCGGCACCCGTCAGCCAGGGATCGCCGGCGCCGCGGATCGAGACACCGATGCAACAGCAGCTGCCCCAACAGCCTCCCCTGACCGCTTTCAGGGATCCACTTGAGGGTCCCTGTGGGTTGGTGGCGGGCGACACATCATAGTAGTCAGCCTGGTACCAATCGCTAACCCATTCGGTGACGTTGCCAATCATGTCAAGCAAACCGTAAGGACTGGCGCCATCGGGATAGCTCCCCACCTGGGTGGTGTCACCCACACAGGCTACGCAGTGCTCGGGCACATAGAAGCCAATGTTCGCCAGCGAACAATCCTCAGACTGGTCGCCCCAGGGATACATGCGCGTGTCGGTACTGCCGCGGGCGGCCTTCTCCCACTCGGCTTCGGTGGGCAGCCGCTGGCCGGTCCAGGCGCAGTAAGCGGCGGCGTCGTACCAGGAGACGTAGATGACCGGGTAGCCGGCATAGACTGGGTCGTCGTAGTAGGCCGGGCGGGTTTCGGAAGAGCTGTACTGCGGCGGGCCGCAGGCACCCGCGGCGACGCACTGGGCGTACTCGGCGTTGGTGACCTCGTACCGGTCAATGTCGTAGGCGTCGAGGTAGACGGTGTGCAGGGGCAGCTGAGGTTCATAACACAACTCCTTGCTCCCGTCGCAACCCATTTGGAACTCGCCGGCAGGGATCAGGACGGCCTCAGTGGTGACCATGCCGGCTGCGTACAACCGTGTGGGGGGCAGGTCCTCGTGCGTCCTGGTGGTCAAGGCCCTGGCCCGGACCTGACCTTGGGTTAGCGACAGCGACGGCAAGAGTATTGCCAAAAGAGCCATCAAAACAGCCAACTGGAATACGAAGCGGTTCATGTTGCTCTCCCTTCTCCATTGCGCGAGCGAGCTTGATGCTTCTGCCTAAGGGGGAGCTCGGCACGCAGCGAGGCGACGCGCCAACCTTGATCATCGTGCTTGCCGGTCCAGAGCAGTTCGGCCACGATATCTTCTCCTGTGCTGCACACGACGACAAGAGCCGCGCCTTGCGCGCGACAGGGGTTGTGGCATGCCTGGTTCACCTTCGCGCCCGCACCGCGGCGGGGTCGTGCTTCGGGCTGAGAAGTGCCCCGAGGGTACTGCTTTCAAACTCATTGTATAGCGGTTTGCGCAAAGAGGCAAACGGGGGTATGGCCGGTTCGGCTGGAAGTCTCAGGCTCCTTTCCCATCGCATACGAGCAACGCCGCCCCACAGCGGAGGCGCTGCTTGGGCCAGGGTGCCGGTTACGACCCCTCTTTTCCCCACAGGGCCGAGGCCAACGTGCGTGCACAGGATAGCACCGCTGCACGCTCGCCGTGAGTCGCCACTCCCTTCGGTCGCCGCGGCCCAGGGCGACCGGTCTAGCGACCGGCTGTGAACCCACCTTGGCCTGGACTCGCCAGCAGTGGCCAATGCGGCGGCCCGGCAAGATTGCCAGCGGAGGCCAGATCTGTTATACTTGCGGCCAGGAGGCGGACATGAGCTTGATCCTGGGCATCGAGACTTCGTGCGACGAGACGGCTGCGGCCGTGGTGGCTGACGGGCGAACGATCGTGAGCAGCGTGGTGGCTTCGCAGATCGACATCCACCGCCGCTACGGGGGCGTCTTTCCCGAAGTCGCGTCGCGGCAGCACGTGCTGAGCA
>JBFYTF010000165.1:0-27972 GCA_041300865.1 Anaerolineae bacterium | reverse complement strand
CGAGCCCGGGACCCCTGCCGGCCCGTGTGCCGGCAAGATGCCGGCGCTCCCAGGCCAGGTCCCGCGCGCCAGCCGGCCGTGCCGCTCAGGCCGGCGACCGCAGCCGGGCGACCAGAACCGGCGGGATCTCGGAGTACTTGCCGCTCCACGACAGCGGCGATCGCCCCGGGGTGTGCTCAGGCGGAAACGCCCGCTCCTCGAGCCCATCAAGGACAAACCCCGCACCCAAGCCCGCCGCGAGCAGCGTATGCAGCGGACGGTGGAAATAGAGCTGTGGCCGGGGCTGGCCGACGATGGCCACCCCGCGCGCGGTGGACTCGGTCTTGTAGCCCGAGACCTTGACGCTGTAGACCGTCACGACCTCTCCCTCGCGGTCCTCCATCTCGGCCATCTGAACCACGTGCGGGTTGTTGAAGCAGGGATGGATGACCGAGAACACGAAGCGCCCTCCGGGGCGCAGCAACCGGGTGAGGGCGCGCATTAGCGGCCGGATCTCGGCCATGTCAAAGAGGGCCATCTGGCACAGGGCGGCGTGAAAGCTGCCCTCGCCCAAGGCCAGCAGTGCATCCTCATTGGTGGCATCGACGACGTGGTAGGTGATCTGCTCGGCTCGCTCGGCGGGCCGTTGCCGGGCGTGGGCAATCATCTCCGTGGAAAAGTCGCAGGCAACCACGCGGGCACCCAGCGCCGCCAGCCTCCGAGCCGCCAGGCCGTTGCCACAGGCTACGTCCAACACACGCTCGTTCGGCTGAACGGCCAACAGGCGCGCCGTCGCCGGCCAGACGAGCATCTCCACAAAGTCGTTGCCCTCGCCCATGCGGTCGTCCCAGAAGGCGGCGTTGTCATTCCACACCGCCCGGGTCTCGTCGTTGGCTCGCCGCCGCTCCTCGCTCCCGTCCACCCTGGCCTCCAGCGCTAAGCGCGCAAGATCTCGACGACGTCGCGGAGCATGGCCGCCGCCGTCGGCACGGGCGTCTCTTCAAGGATGGCCGCGGAGATGACACCGCAGGTGTCGGTCTCGAAGACGATGCCCATCTGTTCGGCGCCCAGTTGAGCCAGGGGATGCGCAGCCTCCAGCTCAACAGGTCCCACGCGCAGTGAATAGCCCTCCGGCCCATGCTCCGCCACGGCCAGAAGCTTGATGCGCCGGCCCGTGTCCAGCGCCCGGCGCAGCCTGGCGGGCGTCACGCCCAGGATGCCCTCCACGGCGACGTCGGCCAGGGTGGCCGGCTGGCCGAGGGTGCCATTGGCCAAGATCACCAGCTTGCTCGCCGCGTCCCAGCCCTCCACGTCGAGGCGGGGATCCAGCTCGGCATGCCCGGCGGCCTGGGCTTCGGCCAGGGCCAGGTCGTAGGCCAGCCCCTCTGCCATGCGCGACAGGATATAGTTGGCGGTCAAGTTCAGAACGCCCTCCAGCCGCTGCACGTGCGCCGCTGCCAGGTCCCGCTCTCCGAGGTTGACGACCGGCAGCCCACCCGCCACCGTGGCATCGTAGCGCAGCCGTACACCCCGCTCGCGCGCCAGGGCCACGAGGCGGGGAAACGCCAGGACCAGCGGTGCTTTGTTGGCCATGACGACGTGCAGCCCCCGGCCGAGGGCGGCCTCCACGCAGCCCAAGCCGGGCTGGCCCGTCTGCAGGTTGCCCGGCGAGGCCTCCAGGAGCACGTCAGCCTCGGCCTCCTGGACCAGTTCCAGGGCCGACATGCCCGGCCGCCCCCAGCGCGGATAGGCGCCCACCCCCTGGCCCTTCATCTTCAGCTCGACCACCTGCTGCGGATCCAGGCCAGCGGGGCTGAGCGCGGCGCCCGAGCGGTCGGCCACACCGGCGGCGACGAGGGACAGCCCCAGGCGCCTCGACAGCCGATCCCGCGTCAGGGGCAGCAGCTCCAGGAAGCGCCGGCCCACGTTGCCTGCGCCCACCAGCACAAAACGGACTTGACGCACCTCGCCCATTACTCTGCCCTTCCGTCCTGCGAGGCCAGGTTCTCACCTGCGGCGCTCCCCTCGCGGTCGTGGGCCGCCCACAACTGCTCCAGCCAGGCGGGCGCGGCCGCGCCTGGTACAAGATCGCCGCGCCGCAGATAGGGCTTGACGTCGAGGACGTACGTGCCCTGGCACGCGTCCAGGCCCCGCACGGAGAGCCGGCGGCCCTCGCGCTTGACGAGCGCCACGGCCGTCATGGCCAGAGGATTGGGCCTGACCGGCGAGCGGGTGGCGAGAATGCCCACCAGCGGCAGCTCCGCCCGCCGCTCAGGGTGGACGCGCAGGTCCTGGGGCGGAGACCCGGAGCGGTCCAGCCACCACAGGATCCAAATGTGGGAAAAGCCGTCGATGCCGTCCAGGGCCGGGGCCCAGTCCGGATCGATCTCCACGACGGCCTCGCGCTCCTCCCAGCCCTCCTCGGGCGGGCAGGGTGGGCCCTCGGCGACGCGGCCAATGGGCCGCAGGGTGAGCTCAGGATGCTCTGCCATGCTCCTCCTCTCCCAGGTACACGTACTCGCTGTCGAACCGCCAGTCGGAGATCGCCTCCAGCTCTACTTGGATGTGAGGCCGGAGGGGATCGATGCGCTTGACCAGGTGCACGTCGACGACGCGGTTGTCGTTCACGCCCAGGGCGTCGCAGATGGCATCCATGGTGATCTTGAGGCCGCCATCCAGGTCGCGGCGGTGGGGCGTCTGGAAGTAAAAGTCGATGAATAGCCCCACGAAGCCCTGGCGCAGGGCCTGCACCAACTCGGCCGAGATCGTGCCGTCCGCTTTCAAGCGCCTCACGATGGACTGCACCTCTTTTTTATAGCTGCGACTGTCCTTACTCAACACCCTGCGGCCGTTGACCGTGGCGTACTGCTGGTTAATGCCGGGTGGCAGTGGCAGCTCGAACCGAACGCGGCGCGCCTCTGAGTGAGCCATGAAGCCATTATAGCACATCCGTTCGGTTCTCGCAAGGTACGACGGCCGCACAGGAGCCCATTATACCACACAGCGGCCTCAGTGTGCAACGAACAGTGGCCCGCGATTTCACGCACCCCTTCTTCTATTCTTCGTCCCGAGTTCGTCCGCACCTTGCCCGCGCCGAAGCCTTGGTCGAACCGCGGTGCCGCCTTCGCCCTGCGCACGTACCGGCCGGACTGTGATCTCACCGGCCGTGACGTATCCTTCGCGGGACCGCAGGTGCGAAAAGATTAATCTAGTATTAATAATTATGATATTGACAATCGCGCCGCCATCCGATATACTTATGGCATACTTCAACGAAAGGAGAATCCTTCAATGATCAGCAGGCGCAAGTTCTTGAAGATCAGCGCGGGGGCGGGCGCGGCCCTATTTGTGCCCCCGCACTGGTATCTGCCCAGATTCCTGCAGCAGCCCATGGCTGTGGAAGCAATTCTGGATCCGCTGGCGATACCAAAGTACCAGGATCCGCTCATCATCCCCCCTGCCATGCCGCGCGACAGCGAGGTGGCTCTGCCGACGGGCGAGATGGCAGACTATTACGAGATCGCCGTCGAGCAGTTCCAGCAGAACATCCTGCCGGCAAGCATGGCTCTACCCACTACCGTCTGGAGCTATGCCGTGCCCGGCATGCCGGCCACCCGCAATTATCCGGCCTTTACGATTGAAGCCCAGCACGAAAAGCCGCTGCGGGTCAAGTGGATCAATGGGCTCGTGGACGAGAGCGGCCAGTACCGGCCGCACCTGCTGTGGGTGGACCAGACGCTGCACTGGGCCAACCCGCCGGGACCGCGCGACCACGATGGCACCTCCCAGGCACCGTACACCGGACCGGTACCGATCGTGACGCACGTCCACGGCGCTCACACACACGAGGAGAGCGACGGCTACGCGGAGGCCTGGTACCTGCCTGCGGCCAGCAACGTGCCCGCCGGCTATTTTACCGAGGGCACCTTCTACGACGAGTTCAGAAACAAGTTCGCCGCCAAGTGGGGCGTCGATTGGGAGCCCGGCAGCGCGGTATTCCAGTATCCGAACGACCAGCGGGCAACAACCATGTGGTACCACGACCACACGTTGGGCATGACCCGGCTGAACGTTTATGCCGGCCCGGCCGGGTTCTTTATCGTGCGTGGCGGCCCCGACGACCTGGCAGCCGGCCTGCCCGGCCCCGCGCCCCAGCTCGGCGATGCCCCGGGTCTCAGCTACTACGAGATCCCCATCGTCGTGCAGGACCGGGTCTTTAACCAGAACGGCTCGTTGTTCTACCCGGCCAGCCGGGCCTACTTTGAGGGGATCGAGCCCGATCAGCTCCGCATCCCCTTCGAGCCCGACCCGGCCTGCGATGGCCTGCCGAGCGACATTGCGCCCATCTGGAACCCGGAGTTCTTTGGCAATACCATGGTCGTGAACGGCCGCACCTGGCCGGTGCTCAACGTCGAAGCGCGCCGCTACCGCTTCCGGTTCCTGAACGGCTGCAACTCGCGTTTTGTGATCCTGAAGATGGTGACCGGCGATCCCGAGCTGCGCCCGGCGACGTCGGCCCTGCCCTTCTGGCAGATCGGTGCCGACGGGGGTTTCCTGCCCGCCCCGGCACAGGTCGAGACGCTGTTGATGGCGCCTGCCGAGCGGGCGGACGTGATCGTCGATTTCACAGGCCTGGACGGCACCGAAGTGTTCGTGATCAATGAGGGCCCCGACGAGCCATTCGGTGGTGGTGTCCCTGGCACCGATTTTCCCTACGCCGATCCCTTGACGACCGGCCAGGTGATGAAATTCGTCGTCGGTCCCGCCGTTGGTGAAGACACGAGCATCCCACCGGCCAGCCTGGTGCTGCCCGCATTCACGCCCCTGGGCCCTGCGGTGCGTACGCGCCAGGTCTCGTTGAACGAGGAAGACTCCAAGTCGGTGCGCTATGTCGTCGACGACGACGGCAACTGGGTGCTGGCCTGCGACGATCCCGAGGCTGAGGAATTTGGCCCGTCGGAGGCGCTCCTTGGCACGGTGGTAGACGATGGTTCGGGAATGCCCATGCCCATGCCCATGGAGTGGATGATGCCCATCACCGAGCTTGTGCGCGTGGGCGACACCGAGGTGTGGGAGATGTACAACTATACCATGGACGCCCACCCCATCCACATCCACGAGGTCCAGTTCCAGGTGGTCAACCGCGAGGTATTCGACCCCATGCTGCCCAATGTGGGCGCGGTGCGGGAGCCGGAGGCCTGGGAGCTGGGCTACAAGGACACCGTCATCGCCTACCCTGGCGAGATCACGCGTGTCAAGGCCAAGTTCGACCTTGCCGGGCTGTACGTCTGGCACTGTCACATCGTCGAGCACGAGGACAACGAGATGATGCGCCCCTATCGCATCGTCTACCAGTCCTTCCTGCCCGACGTGCGCCAGAACAGCTAAGCCAGACTCTAGCGGACGGGGCGGGTGACGACACCCGCCCCGTTTTAATTCTCAACATGCCGGCCCGCGCTTTGCTGCGTACCCAGGCCGGCGGAAGGCTGAGCGGCACGGCGGGCTCTGTCACCGGTTCTAGCTGCAGGGCGGCAAGCGGGCCTCCCGGTTCCACCGCCGCCAGGCGAGGGAGTAGAGCCGGCCCGGGCGTCGTGTCAGGTCTGGCGGCCCGCCGCCGGGAGTGCTGAGCAAGGCCAGACTTTGCAGCAGGCTTCCAGGGCGCCTCGCCGCTTGGAGATCTGCCGGAAGTGTGATATAATAGGATGGTGCAGCCAGGTCAGGCCGGAGAAGGGCTGGCTGAGTCGTCGCTCTTCCGATCCCCCACGCATGCACAACGGAATATGCCGGCGCATTGCCGCAGGCACATTTTCCCAGCTGGCAGAGAGTGCCCAGGTAGCCCGTTCCGGGCAGGTTGGGATGCGGTTGTCGGTTCGACCGGGCGGTCTCTGCCGCCGGGAGCGAGGAAAGGCGAGGGACATTATGCAGTTTTCGGTAAACGATAAGGTGATTCATCCTGCCCATGGCGCGGGCAGGATCACAGGCATTGAGCAGAAAGGGCAGGTCGGCGACAGCTCATCCTATTATGTCATCGAGATCCCGGCCCAGCGGCTAACGCTGCGCGTGCCCAGCCAACGCATGGAGCAGAGCGGGATCCGGCCGGCCATAGCCCCGGGCAAGCTTCCGGGGGTGCTGGCCCGGCTGGGCAGCCAGGCCGACCTTCTGCCTGACAACGCCGCAGCGCGCCAGGAAGGCATGGGTGAGAAGCTCGGCACGGGGCGCGCACTGCAGCTGGCCGAGGTCGTGCGCGATCTGACCTGGCACCGGCGGCGTGCCCACTTGACCAAGAAGGATACCGATCTCCTGAACCGTGGGCGAGCCCTTCTCGCCGCCGAGATGGCGCTCTCCTCCGACATGGAGCTCGGAGAGGCCACCCGGGCCATTGACGCAGCCCTCGCGGCCGGGATGGAGAGTTCCACCGGCCTGGACTAGTACAGGTGGCAGCCGTCGCGGCCGGCCTGAAGTGTGGCAGCCGCGACAGTGAAACAGCGCAGACCGGGAACCCCTGATCTGCGCTGTTTTCAGTTATCGGTCCTCAGTTGTTGCCTGTCGCGTGCGGGTGTGAGCAATGGCCGGGCCCTAAGCCCCGGCTATCTCGCTACCAGCGGGAGCGACCCCTGTCCCCACCACGGCTGCCACCACGGCCACCGCGGTCGGCCTGCGGCTTGGCGTTGTCCACCCGGATCTCCCGGTCGTCCACCACCTTGCCGTTCAGGGCGCTAATGGATTTCTCCGCCGCCTCTTGCGTCGCCATCTCGACGAACGCAAACCCCTTGGGTCGCCCTGTGTCCCGGTCGGTGATGACGTTGACAGACTCGACATCGCCAAACTCACCGAACAGCCGGCGGAGCGTCTCCTCGGTCGTGCTGTAGCTGAGATTGCCTACGTACAGTTTCTGGGTCATGATCTGGTTACCGTCCTCTCTGAACTTCCACGTCGGCTGCTTGCAGGCCCTTGGGCCCCCGCTCGACAGTGAACTCGACGTGCTGTCCCTCTTCCAGGTTCCGGAAGCCTTCGCCGCGGATTGCGGTGTGATGGACAAAGACGTCGGGGCCACCCTGGCGTTCGATGAAGCCGTAGCCTTTGTCCGGGTTGAACCATTTGACGGTTCCAGTTTCTCGTTCAGCCATTTTCGTACCTTTCGCGAACATTTGCTAGGAAGAGGATCCACCCGGTTGTCCTTAAGAAAAGGCGCTCAGACCGGATAAGTCTGGGCGCCCATCGTCTCTTTGCACGAACCAGATTTCTACCTCATCCTGCGGGCAGGATTCTAGCACTGTTGTGGCATCTTGTCAAGTTTGCAGCAGGCAGTGACGGCTATTGACTTTGCAGGAATTTTCTCGTATAATTCGCCCTACCCGGTAGAACCTGCAGCCCCCCGGCAAACGCAGGTTCGAGGTCGCACGCTGACCAGGAAGTGCAAATTCAGAACAAGACGGAGGAATTGACCATGAGTACAGTGTACGGGAAGGTGGTCACGCTCGCGGCGGCGCTCCTGCTGCTGTTTGCTGTCGGAGCATGCGCGGCAGCGGAAGACGTCGATCCGGTCACGCTCCTGACGGCAGAACAGGTCACCGGGATCGCGGAGAACATGCTCCAGGCTTACAACTCGGGTGACTATGCCGCTTTTGAGCGCGACCTGGCACCGGTCGGGCAAGCGCTGCTCACTGAGGACTTTTTCAACGACCTCCGCGATGAGGCGATGGCGACCGCGGGCGAGTTCGTGGCCATCGAAAGCGTCGAGGGCCCGCTGCCCGGAGGGTCGGAGGGCCACAGCCAATGGCAGGTGACCGCCCAGTTTCAAAACACGACCGAGACTCTGACGTTGACGTTCGACGACGAGACCAACCGGATCGAAGGACTGGAGTTCGAGCCAGGGGGCTAGTGCCCGCCCGCGTACAGCCTGGCAGCGTGGCCAGGCGCGCTAAGTAGGGTAGCGCACCGCCCCGGCGGGCCACTGCTCCTTGACAGCGCGCCGCTGCCCGAGTATACTCGAGCTGCGGCAACCTCTGAACCGCGCGGTTGGGTTCACGTTCTCTCGGGGCGTGGCCTCGGAGGAAACGAGAGCAAAGAATGGAGGCTTCCATGGATGGTCATCTCCGGCTCTCTGCGACGTGGTTCGTGGTCTTGGTCCTGCTCCTGTTTCCAGTTTCACCCCTCTGGCTGCCCACGCAGGTCCCCCAGGCAGCTGCGCCGGCCGTCCCAGCCGATTGGTTGGCCACGGTACAGGATCAGATCGAGCAAGGCGAGTACGCGATCACCTGGCAGGATGAAACCTATCTGCCCGATGTACCCGGTGCCTTCCAGGCTCCCAATCGTGCCGAGAACCTGCGCACCTACTTCGAGCCCGCCGGGCCCACACTCCTGCCCCGCACCTGGCCCGAGGGCGTGCCGGGCCCGCCCTGGCGCTGGCAGCTGCGCCTGACCGGCTGGGGCCGGGCAGGGACCACCGAGGCGGCCCTACCCGCAACCCTGGAGGTCCAGGGCAACCGTATCGAGTACCGGCGCGGGCCGCTGGTCGAGTGGTACCTCAACGACGGCGATGGGCTGACCCAGGGTTTTCGCCTCGAAGCCCCACCGTCCGCCCCGGCGGGTGACGGCGCGCCCCTGATCCTCGAGATGTCCGCCGGCGGAGATCTGGCGCTAGAGAGCGGCCAAGGACCCGGCGCGGCCTTTGTTGACAGCGAGGGGCAGGTTGTTCTGCGCTACGGCTCGCTGTCGGCCGCCAGCGCCGGCGGCCGGCCGCTTGCCGTGCATTTCTCGGGCTCAGGATCCACGCTCCTGCTCTCCGTGGAAGACGCCGGCGCGGCGTACCCTATCGACATTGCGGCCGGCATCAGCGGCCTGCCCCCGGCCGCCGAGTGGAGCCTCAGCTGGGGGGACGCCGACACCGAGTTCGGTTTTGCCGTGGGCACGGCCGGCGACGTCAACGCCGACGGCCGCTCGGACGTCATCATCGGCGCCCCAAGATTCGACGGCGGGCTCGTAGACGAGGGCAAGGCCTTTGTCTTCCTCGGCCATCCCCTGGGGTTGCCCGACACCGCAACGTGGGACAAGGAGGGCGACCAGGCCGGGGCCAGGTTCGGCTATGCCGTGGGCACGGCCGGCGACGTAAACGGCGATGGCTATGCCGACATCATTGCCGGCGCGCCGCAGTACGACCACCCCGAAGGCGATGAGGGCGGGGCCTGGGTTTACCTTGGCAAGGACACCGGGGTCAACGACCCTCCCAGCTTTTTCGCCCAGTCGAACCAAGGGGGCGCCCAACTGGGCTGTGCGGTGGCGACCGCCGGCGACGTGAACAACGACGGCTATGCCGACGTGATCGTCGGCGGCAACACGTACGATGCCCCGATCAGTAGCGCGGGAGCGGCCTGGGTGTGGCACGGCTCCGCGGGCGGTGTCAGCGGCGGCCTGGCCGCCACGCCGGGCAATGCGAACTGGCACGCCGCAGGCGGAGAGGTCAGCGCCTTCCTGGGGATTTCCGTGGCTACGGCCGGCGACGTCAACGGTGACGGCTACGCCGACGTCATTGTCGGTGCCTTCCAATCTGGGGCCGGCGATGAGGGCCAGGCCCTCGTCTGGCATGGCGGGTCCAACGGGGTCAACAACGCCGTTACCGGCACTGCGGGCAACGCGGAGTGGATGGCCGGCGGCCAAAGCAGTGGGGCGCACCTCGGCCGTTCGGTGTCCACGGCCGGCGACGTGAACGGCGACGGCTACGCCGATGTGATCGTCGGCGCGCCGCATCACAGCAACGGCGAGGCCGATGAGGGGGCTGCCTACCTTTACCTGGGCTCCACGGCCGGGCTCGAGCTGACGCCGGACAACACGGACGAGGGCAACTTGCCCGACGCCTGGTTCGGACAGTCCGTGGCGACCGCGGGCGACGTGAACGGCGACGGCTACGCCGACGTGATCGTCGGCGCCCCCCTGTTTACCAACGACCAGCTCGAGGAGGGCCGCGCCTTCCTGTGGTATGGCTCGGCCTCGGGCATCAGCCTCACTCGTGACTGGTGGGCCGAAGGCGACGCCTCACAGGCCTGGTATGGCAACTCGGTGGCGACGGCCGGCGACGTCAACGGCGACGGCTATTCAGACGTCATCGTCGGCGCGCCCGGCGAGGTCTCGAAAGGGGGCAGCGCCTACGTCTACCACGGCTCCCCGGACCTGCCCGGCGAGACCGCGGATTGGGCCAAGCGGAGCAACAAGGCGAACGCTTACTTTGGCTGGTCGGTGGCCACCGCCGGCGACGTCGACGCCGACGGTTACGCGGATATCATCGTCGGCGCGCCGCGATGGGATGGCGGGCAGGCGTACGAAGGCGGGGCGTGGATCTATCGCGGCAGCGCGGCAGGGCTGGTCTCCACGCCTTACTGGTGGGACGAGAGCGACGCCGAAAATGCGCAGTTTGGTTGGTCTGTGAGCACGGCCGGCGACGTAAATGGCGATGGCTACTCGGACGTCATTGTCGGCGCGCCGACCTACTCGCATCCCGGCCTGTCCGAGGGGGGGGCCTGGGTCTACCACGGCTCCGGCCCCAGCATGAGCACGACTGCAGCCTGGCGCAAGGAGAGCGACCAGGCCGGGGCGCAGTTTGGCTACGCGGTGGCGACGGCCGGCGACGTGAACAACGACGGCTATGCCGACGTCATCGTCGGCGCACCCTTTACCAGCCACGGGCAGGAGAACGAAGGAGTTGCCTGGCTGTACCTTGGGACCGCCGCCGGCTTGAACCTGGTCCCGGCAGGCCACGTGGAGAGCGATGACGCCGGGGCACAGTTCGGACTGTCGGTGGCTACGGCCGGGGACGTGAACGCTGACGGCTACAGCGACGTCATCGTCGGCGCGCCTTTGTGGGAGGACGATGTCACGAACGAGGGGCGGGCCTGGCTCTATCCCGGTTCGGCGGCCGGCATGTCGGCCAGCGCCACCTGGCACGCCGAGGGTAACAGCTTTAACGCCCAGATGGGCTACTCGGTGGCCAGCGCCGGCGACGTGAACGGCGACGGCTACAGCGACGTCATCGTCGGCGCGCCCTACTGGGCCGACGAGGGCGCTTCGAGCGAAGGCAGGGTGTGGGTCTTTCACGGCTCAGGCAGCGGCCTCAGCCCAACGCACGCTTGGACCCGGGAGTCAGGCCAGAACGAAGCCTACTACGGCTACTCGGTGGGCACGGCCGGCGACGTAGACGGCGACGGCTATGCCGATGTCCTCATCGGCGCCCCGAGCATGACCGGCACGGGCGGCGCATCGTCCGAGGGGCTGGTGCGGCTCTACCTGGGCGGCTCGACGGGGCTGGGAACGACCTATGCCTGGACGGCCCAGGGCGGGCTCGCCCTCTCCTGGTTCGGCAACTCGGTGGGGACAGCGGGCGACGTCAACGGCGACGGCTATGCCGACCTCGTCATCGGCGCCCGGGATTACGAGGACCTCGTGACGAACGAGGGCATGGCCTTTGTCTTCTATGGCAACGGCCGCAGTGGTGCGCCCCAGGCCCTGAAACAGCTGACCGATTCCGGGCAGGCGCTGGCCCTTCTCGGGCACACGAACCTGGACACCTTTCGCCTGGCCTTCAACCGCATCAACCCCTTCGGGCGCGGCAGGATCATGACCGAGATCGAGGTCAAGCCCCTGGGCGTGCGGTTCGACGGCCGGGACACCTTCGTGCCCGGCGGGGTGTGGAGCAATCCGGTTCTACCGGGCGGCACAAGTGCCTATGCTGGAGACCTCCGCTTCGGCCAGGCTTACCACTGGCGCGTGCGCACCCTGTACGATCCCAGCACGACGCCCTGGATGCCTGCCAGCCGCTGGGTCACGGTGCCGTGGAACGGCTGGAATGAGGAGGACCTGAACACGCCGGGCTCCAGCGCGTTCGTGCCGCTGGTGACAATGGACGAATGATCACAGCTCGGCGCCGGCCGGCACCGAGCGCTGCACGCGGGCGAGGATGATACTACAGCCAGCGCTCAGAGGGCGGCAACGCAAAGGCTCCCCGGAGGCCAAGGCCTGCCGGGGAGCCAGACTACGGGAGGAAGTGGAGTCTAGCGAGGCCGCCGCGCCAAGCTCAGGCCAGCGGCCACCGCCACCAGGACCGCGCCGCCCATGACCAGGGCGAGAAAGGCCCACGGCACGGTCTCGCCACCCGTCTCGGGCAGGGAGGTTGGCTGCTCCTGGTCCGCATCCCCTGTCCCCCCGGTACTTGTCACCACCTGCGTAGCCTCCGGCTGCGCTGTGGCATCCTGGCTCTCCTGGGCGGCCGGTGCCGCCGGGAAGGAGGCAAAGGTCTCGCCGGGACTGATCACGTACCACACGTCGCCGACACCCTCGCCCGTCGCGTCGCCAGGCCGCACGTCCCGGATCCAGAAGTAGAGGGGCATGTCGTTGTAGGCCACCTGGCGGGTGCCGTCGTCGCGGTCAATGACCGTCAAGCCACCGTCCAGGCCCTCGCCCAGCTGCGCGTCGCCCTCGCCCACGAGCAGGGGCGGCCAGTTGACGGCGCAGTCGTCGTAGCAATTGCTGACGCCTTCTTCGTCCCTGGTGAACATGTAAAGGGTCATGCCCTGGCTGGTCAGGATCGTGCCCAGCTCAGGATGCTCCATGGTCTGCACCACGGGGCTGTCGACGGTCATGCTCGAGATGTCGGGATGGACGACGAACCAGACGTTGCCCACCCCCTGGCCCGTGACGTCGCCCGGCTGGCTGTCGCGGATCCAGTAGTAGAGGGGCATGCCGTTGTAGGTCACCTGGCGGCCACCGTCGGTGCGGTCGATGACGCCCAGCTCGCCGGTCAGCCCCTCGCCGGCGGCCGGCTCGACGCCCTCGCCGACGAGGAGAGGCGGCCAGTTTACGGCGCACTGATCATAGCAGTTGCTCACGTTCTCTTCATCGGGAGTGTACAGGTAGAGGGTCATCCCCTGCCCGTCGGTCAGGATCTTGCCCAGCTCCGGGTGATCGCTTACCTGGACGGTAACCTCCTGGGCCATGACACCCGGCACCAACGCCAGAAGCATGGTCAGGCCCGCTATCCAAGCCAACAGTCTGCGATTGAAAAACATGGGTGCATTCTCCTTACGCTTTAGTGGTTCACTTACGCTTTAGTGGTTCACGCCATCTGCCCTGAATGACGACGCTCATCAGACAATACGCACTCCACGTCGACTCGGATCTACTATTGCCTATTTTCCTGATGATAATCAAGAAATTATGGCTCGCCGTGGCGCACTTGACCCGGAGCGGGTGCCTTGACTGTCACCGGCAACTATGGTACACTGCTTCTACCCCAGACACTTGGGGTCCATGTCGTGGTGCCGCGTGCTGCAGGCCGGTATTCGCCCGAGCTTTCAAGGAGGAGAGGATGTCGCACATTGACCTGGTTTTCGAAGGTGGAGGAGCCAAGGGCGCGGTCTTTTGCAGCGCCCTCAAGGTGCTCCTCGACGAGCACGGTCACAAGCCTGCCCGAGTCCTGGGCACCTCCGCGGGCGCCATCACCGCGGTTTCCCTGGCGGCCGGCTATACGCCAGACGAGATGCTCGTTGCCCTCGCAGAAAAGGACACCAACGGCCTGCCGGTCCTGGCGTCCTTCCTTGCCGATCCGGCGCCTTTTGACGAGGCAGCGATCCGGCAAAGCGCCATCCGCAAGCTGCTGGAAGACCTGAACATCTCCGTCGTGCCCGACTTTCTTGAGACGCACTTTGACGACTGGCTGGCCAGGAAGCTGGCCACAGATCCGCGGGCACGCCACCTCTTCTCCTTCGTGGAGCGCGGCGGCTGGTTCTCCGCGGATCCCTTTGTAACCTGGCTGGAGTGCAGGCTCGACCAGCCCCGACCAGGCGGACAGGCGCGGGGCTACAGCCACCTGACGCTCAAGGAGTTCTTTGAAGCGACAGAGGTCGAGCTGACGCTGGTCGCAGCCGACACAACCGCGGCCCAGATGCTGCTCTTGAACCACCGCACGGCGCCCGGCTGCCCTGTAGTCTGGGCGGCGCGCATGTCGATGAGCGTGCCTCTGCTATGGCAGGAAGTGGAGTGGCAGGCGGAGTGGGGCGCCTATCACGCCTGGGACCCGGCCACCGCCGGCCTGCAGCCTGTCGACCTCACGGGCCACACGGTCGTCGACGGTGGGCTGCTGTCCAACTTTCCCATCGCCCTGTTTCTGGCCGATCAGCGGGACGTGGCCGGCGTTGTCGGCCCGGCGCGCACCACAAACGTCCTGGGCCTGCTCATCGACGAAAAGATCGAGGTGTCGAACCGGCCGGCGAAAGCGGAAGCGCCGTCCCGCTTTTCGCTGGGCAGCTTTCGTACCGTAGATCGCCTGCACCGGCTACTGACAACCGCCACCTCGGCGCACGACAACATGGCCATCAGCGCTTTTGCCCGGCACGTGGTCCATCTGCCCGCGGGCGGCTACAGCACGATCGAGTTCGACATGGACGACGACGAGCGCCAGGCGCTCCTCGACGCCGGCGAGGCAGCCATGCGCGCTTTCCTTGGGCAGCAGACGGTGCTGCTGGACGGCACGGAGCGCGGACTCCAGCCCGCCGTCAGCCCCGTCGAGAGGGCACTGGCCAACAACGCTGCGCTGACGCTGCTCGGGCGCTGATTGGCACAGCCCGCCACGGCAGACTGCCCGCAGCCGACCAGAAGCATGACCGGAGAACACCGCCTGCCCGCAATCCACGGCCAGATCCGCCGCCTGGAGCAGCGCACCCGCGAGCTGCAAGCCCTCGCCGACCGCTATGCCTGGCTGCGGCTGGGAGTGGCCGTAGCCGGACTGGCCCTGTCGGTGGTAGCCTTTCTCGCCCTGGGCATCTGGCCCATGATCGCCTCCATCGCGGCGCTGCTGGTCGCCTTTGGCCTGGCCGTCTGGCAGCACCGCCGCGTCCAGGAGAGCATCGCCCGCCACCATATCCTGCGCCAGCTTCAGGCAGAGCAGGTGGCCCGCGGCACGCTCGATTGGGAGGCCATGCCGGCGACCTTTCCCCAGCCTCCGCGCCCCGAGCACCCGTTCGAAGCCGACCTGGACCTGACCGGCCCGCGCTCCGTGCACCGGCTGCTTGACCGGGCGACGACCCATGGCGGCAGCCGCCGCCTGCGCGAGTGGCTCAACGAGCCCGATCCCGATCCAGAACAGATCCGGCGGAGGCAGGCGCTCGTGCGCGAGCTGGCCCCCCGCTTCCTGCTGCGCGACCGCCTGGCACGCAACGCCATCCTCGCCGCCCGGGGCTACCGCACGTGGCAGGCAGAGAGCCTCCTCGCCTGGCTGGCGGAACACCCACCTGAGACGACCCTGCGGCGATGGCTGGTTCTGCTGGCCGGCCTCGCCGTCCTCAACGCGCTGCTCTTCATCGCCAACCGGCTGGGTTTGCTGCCCCCCGTGTGGCAGATCACGTTTGTCGTCTACCTGGCGCTCTGGCTGGCGCGCTCCGGGGTGGCGACCGCCGCCTGGAACGAGGCAGCGTCGCTCCAGGGTGCCTTCCACCAGCTCCGCGCCGCCCTGGGGCAGCTGGAGCGCTTTTCCTACGCCGGCGCGCCCCACCTCAAACAGCTATGTGCGCCCTTTCTGGAGCCGGCCCACCGGCCGTCGGCCTATCTCGGCAGCATCAACCGTGTGCTGGCCGCCATGAGCCTGCGCACCAATCCGCTCCTGGCCTTCTTGCTAAACGCCGTCGTCCCCTGGGACTTTTACTTTGCCCACCGCCTGGCGCGCACCAAGGTCGAGCTGGCCCGGCGTGCGCCCGGCTGGCTCGAGATCTGGTTCGACCTGGAGGCCCTCGGCTCGCTGGCCAACCTGGCGTACCTGCACCCCGAGTACGTCATGCCCGTGATGCGCCAGGCGAGCGGCGACGGCCGCCCGGTGTTTGCCGCCCGCGGCCTGGGCCACCCCCTGTTGCCGGCGAGCAGCAAGGTGCGCAACGACTTTGCCGTCCCGGAGCTCGGCCAGGTGGGCATCCTGACGGGCTCGAACATGGCGGGCAAGAGCGTGTTCATGAAGACCGTGGGCGCCAACCTGGCGCTGGCCCAGGCCGGTGGGCCGGTCGACGCCCTGGCGCTGGAGACGGTGCCCTTCCGCCTGTTCACTTCCATGGGCATCTCCGACTCGGTCACCGGCGGCATCTCGTACTTTTACGCGGAGGTGCGTCGCCTCAAGGCGCTCCTCGCCGCGCTGGAGCGCGCGCACGAGCTGCCCCTCTTCTATTTTGTGGACGAGATCCTGCGCGGGACCAACAACCGGGAGCGGCGCATTGGCAGCCGGGCCTACGTCCGGGCGCTGGCCGGCAGCCGGGGTACGGGGCTGATCGCCACCCACGACCTGGAGTTGGCCCGGCTGGCAGACGAAGTGCCCCAGGTGCGCAACCTTCACTTCCGCGACCACCTGGAGGGCAGCAGGATGGTCTTTGACTACATCCTGCGCCCCGGTCCCAGCCCCACGACAAACGCCCTGCGCATCATGGAGATCGAAGGCCTGCCCGTCGCGGAGGATTAGCCATCCCGCCGTCAGGGAAAAATCTTGCCTGGGTTCAGAATGCCGTTGGGATCGAAGGCGGCACGGATGCGGCGCATGAGCTCGATCTGCGCCTCGTCGAGGGCCATAGACAGGTAGGGGCGGCGCGTGACGCCGATGCCATGCTCGCCCGTGATCGTGCCCCCCAGGGACAGGGCGAGGCGGTAGATCTCTGCCTGGATGCCGGGCACGATCGTCTCCCAGCGCTCCACGGGCAGATCGTCTTTCAGGACGTTGACGTGCACGTTGCCGTCGCCGGCGTGCCCAAAGCTGATGATGCGCACGCCGTGCTTGTGAGCGATCTCTTTCATGCCCCGCAGCAGCCGGTGGATCTCGGCGCGCGGCACAACCACGTCCTCCATGTGGTTCACCGGGCTCTCGTTGTTCAGGGAATCGATGATCTTTCGCCGCGCCTCCCACAGCCGCTCGCGGGTGGGGCGATCGCGGGCCACGAGTAGATCGTGGGCGCCGTGCTGCAGGCAGAGGTCGCCGACGAGCTCCATGTCGGCATCCACGGCCTCGGGGCTGTTGCCGTCGAGCTGGATCAGCAGATGAGCAGCCGCGTCGCGGTAGGGTAGCTCCCTCTGCAGCAGCCGCTCCACCGCCAGAAGGCTGTCCTGCTCCATGAACTCTATGGCTGTAGGCAGGATGCGGTGGGCGATGATGCCGGCCACGGTGTCGGCCGCCGCCTGGAAGTCGTCAAAGGGCACGAGCAGGTCCACCTGCACGCGGGGCAGCGGCAGCAGGCGCAGGATAATGCGGGTCACGATGGCCAACGTGCCCTCCGAGCCCACCAGCAGGCCAATGAGGCTGTAACCCGTCACGTTCTTTACCAGTTTGCCGCCGGTCACGACCACCTCGCCTGAGGGCAGCACCGCCTCCAGCCCGCAGACATAGTCGCGGGTGGTACCGTATTTGACCGCCCGGGGCCCGCCCGCGCCTTCGGCCACGTTGCCGCCGATGCTGCACGAGTCCAGGCTGGCCGGATCGGGCGGGTAGAAGAGGCCTTCCGCCTCGACGGCGCGGTGGATGTCGCCCGTGATCACCCCCGGCTCGACAGTCACCATCAGGTTCTTGGGGTCGATCTCCAGGATGCGGTTCATCTTTTCGGTGGAGAGGATAATGCCGCCCCGCACGGCTACCGCGCCCCCGCTCAGCCCGTAGCCGGCACCCCGGGGGGTGACCGGCACGCGCTCCCGCTGCGCCAGTTTCAGCACCTGCGACACCTGCGCGGTGGACGTCGCCCGGACCACGACCTCTGGCTGCGCCCGCAGGCCCACCGTCTCGTCGTGGCTGTAGCGCTCCAACGCTTCGGCGTCGAGCAGCACGTTCTCCGCCCCGACGATCTGGCACAAGGTATTGACGATCTCGGCAGTGACGGCTTGGTACACCGATCTGTCCCCTTCCACTGTACACGGGGTCACGCCAGGCAGCAGGCCGCCCGGATCCCGGTCCCTGGGTGCCGGCGCTAGCCGGCCAGCAGAACTGCCTGGGCTGCTGCCACCCCGGCGCCGGCCTGGAAACGATAGCCGGCCGCGGCCAGCCCGCGCTCGATGGCCCCCAGGGTAGAGAGGATGTCGGAGGCAGTGACGGCACCCATGTGGCCGATGCGGAAATAGCGGGCGCGGATGGCGCTGTGCAGCCCGCCGGCCAGCATCACCCCCTCGCGGCTGATGTGCGCCAGCAGCGAGGCATCGACGCCCTCGGGATAGTAAGGCGCGCTGAGGGTGTTGGCCGCCACTTCGGGCCTGACCGGTACCTGCCGCATGCCCAGGGCGTCGATCCCCGCCTTGAAGGCTGCGCTCAGGCGCCGGTGGCGCGCGAAGCGTACCTCCAGCCCCTCGTCCAGAATCTGCCCCAGGCTGACATTTAGGGCCCAGATGAGGTTGACGGGCGGCGTGCCAAAGTAGCCGGGCCGGCGCGCCTCGTAGGCCTCCATAATGGGCAGCCATTGCGTCCAGTCGGAGTAATAGCTCCCAACCTCCACCTTGCGCCGGTAGAAGGCGTCCATGGCGCGGTGGCTGGCGACCAGCAGCGCCAGGCCCGGGGGCACACCCAGGGCCTTTTGCGACGCCGTGAGCGTCAGATCCACGCCCCACTCCTCGGGGCGCAGCACTTCGCCGGCCACCGAGCAGACGCCATCGACCACGACGAGCACTCCGTGCCGGCGCCCCACGGCCGCCAGCGACCGCACATCGGCCATCACTGCGGTGGAGGTGTCGACATGGGTGATGGTCATGAGCTTGAATGCCTGGCCCCCCTCGGCCGCCTGCTCGAGGGCTGCCTCCACCTCGGCGAGAGGTGGAACGTCGCCCACCTCCGGCGGCAGGACCTGCACGACCTCGGCGCCATAACGCTGCAGGATGGTGGCGAAACGGTCGCCAAAGTAGCCGGTATTGACCACGAGTGCCCTGTCGCCCGGCTCCACCAGGTTGGCCGCCGCCATGTCCATGGCCAGGGTGCCCGAACCGGCGACGACAAATGGCTTGCCACCCGGGGCGAGGAACACGTCGCGCATGCGCTCCAGGGCCTGGCCAAAGGCTTCCATGAAATTGGGCGCCAGGTGGCTCGTAGTCGAGGCACCCATCGCCCGCAGAACCTCCGGGCTGAATTCGATAGGCCCCGGGATCATGAGTAGCTTGCGGTCTTTCATGACAGGACGCCTCCTTCGGCCAGCACTTTGGCCAGTGCCTGACGCTCGGCCTCTGTCAGGTCGAGGAGAGGCAAGCGGACGGGACCACCGTAGTGGCCCAGCATGTCCATCGCGGCCTTCAGTCCGGCAATGCCATAGCCAGCCGTCACGGCATGGTTGAGCGGGAGCATCCAGCGCTGCAGCTCGGCAGCCTCGTGCCAACAGCCGTCCTGGAAGAGACGGAAGAGCTCCAAGCAGCGGTCCGGCGCGATGTTGGCCAGCGCCAAGATGCCGCCGGCAGCGCCCACGGCCAGTCCCGGGAAAAAGTGGCTCGCCGAGCCGGCCAATACCTGAAAGTCAGGCCCGACCAGGCGCACCGTGTCGGCCAGCTGGGTAATGTTGCCGCTGGTGTCCTTGATGCCGATGACGTTGGGATGGCGGGCAGCACGGGCGACGGCCGCGGCGCTCATGTTGACGCCGGTAAAGGCGGGCACGTTGTAAATCATGATCGGGATGGGCGAGGCGTCGGCCAGGACCTCGTAATGGCGCACCAGACTGTCGGCCGTCATCTTGCCCGTGTAATAGTGTGGCGTAAACACCAGTGCCGCGTCGGCACCCGCGTCGGCCGCCCGCCGCGTGAGGGCGATGGTCTCACGCGTCGACTGGCAGCCGGTGCCGGCCAGCAACAGCCGCGAGGAGGGGATTGCCTTGCGGGCGGCCGCCCAAACGCGTGCCTTTTCCTCTTCGGCCAACATCACACCCTCGCCGTTGGAACCGAGGACGACGTACCCCCGCAGGTCGTACTCGTTCCACCAGGCGAGGTTGTCGGCCAGCGCCTCGAAGGCGACGTCGCCCTGGGCATCAAAGGGCGTGGGAATGGGAGGAAAAACGCCCCGCAGTGAAATAGCTTCGCTCATGCTCGTTCTTCTCCTTTGAACCAGTTTCGCCTAGGCCGGCACAGGGTAATAGCAGAGCCCCACTGTGCCCGGGCCGGTGTGCACTCCCAGGGCCGGTGACAACTCGGCGACGAGCGACTCGACGCAGGTCAGCCGCGCTTCGACGAGATCCCGGATCTTTTCCGTCTCGTCCTGGGCGGCGGCGTGGACGTAGGCAACCTTGATCTTGCCCACCTGGCCCACGGCACTTTCCACCATTTCGGCCATCATCTCGTAGGCCTTCGACCGGCTGCGCGCCGTGCCCAGGGGCACGATGACGCCGTCATCCATACCGATCAGGGGCTTGATGCGGAGCAGGCTGCCGGCCAGGTGCTTGGCCCTGCCGATGCGCCCGCCCATGTAGAGATACTTGAGCGTGTCGGCCGTCTGAATCATGCGCGTGATGGGCGTCATCCTCCTGACCACGGCCGCCACGTCGGGCAGGCTTTTGCCCTCCAGGGCCGCGCGAGCCGCCTCGATGACCATCCACCCCTGGCACATGGAGACGTTCAGCGTGTCCAGGACCTCGATGCGCAGATTCGGCCGGCTCTCGCGCAGCGTGGACTGGGCGATGTTCGCGGCCTGAAATGCACCACTGCCCTTGGACGTCATGTGGATGCTGACAATGGCGTCCGTGCCCTCCTCGTCAGCCACCTGCTCGTACAGCTCGATGTAGTCGCCGGGTCCCGGGCTGGCCGTCTGAGGCAGCTCGCGGGCCGTGGGGAGCCAGCGGTAAAAGGCCTCGCGCTGGACTGTGACCAGGTCTCGGAGGACCTCCTGACCGCGGTGAATGTAATACGGTACCCACCGGATCTTCAGAGCGGTCAGGAGCGTTTCGGGGATGCTAGCACAGCTATCGGTGATAATGGCAACTCTGGACATGTCTCCTCCTCCCATCCCTTGTAGTCGACGGCGGCGACCAGTTTGTTGACGGCTGCCAGACGGGGCCTTGTCCGGCGGTCCTCTCTGAATTCTACCGCAAAGCCGGGGGGCGCGCAAGCCGCGCTCCCCCCCGTGCGTGCCCCTGGCCGTCCGCGGCCACCTACCCGACCAGCGGCTCATCAAGGAGCTCGAAAATGCTCATCTATGACCGGGTTGATCAGCTCCCAATTCGGCAACTGGATGTCGGCACCATCCGCCCGCCGGTAGCCGTAGACGAGGGGCGGCTCGAGGACGACCCGCTGTAACCCGCCCGGATCCAGGGTCAGGGCGAGCAGGCCCAAAGACATCATCTCCTGGGGGCTGAGGTCCGTTTCCAGGGAGTCGGCGACGATGCCGCCCAGGGCGGGCAGGCGGAGCAGCGATCCCGGGCTCAGGGCCTTCTGTCGAATGGCCAGCAGCACCTCCTGCTGGCGCCTGGCCCGGTCAAAGTCGCTGGTGCTCATGCGCGAGCGGGCATACTGCAGGGCCCGCTCGCCATCCATCGTCTGGGGCCCCGGGTCAAAGTGGATGGTCTTGTAGGCGTAGGGGTCACCCGGCCGGGGGTCTGGGTACTGGGTGTCGTGCAGCGGCTCCGAGACATCGATCTCGATGCCGCCCAAAGCGTCCACCAGCCTGACAAAAGCGTGAAAGTCGGCCATCAGGTAGCCGTCTACCGGTATCCCAAAGTTGGACTCGATGGTGGCGTCCAGCAGGGCCGGCCCCCCGCCGGGATAGCCGTTCACGTAGCCATAGACGTTCGCCGTGTTGATGCGGTCTTCGCCAGTACCGGGGATGGGAAGCTGCAGGTCGCGGGGAATCGACAGGAGCACCGCCTCGCCGCTGCCGGCGTCCATGCCGGCGACAATGATCGTGTCGGTGCGATGGGCCCAGTCGGTCTCCTCGCGCCTATCCACGCCCAGCAACAGGAGATTGACGCGCCCTCCGTCGCCGCCCGAGAGGATGAGAGGCAGCGCCGCCATCAGGACGCAGACCCAGACGAACAGGAGTGCCAGGGCCACGACCAGGGCCGCAGTCAGGAGCCTCGTGCCCCGCCTCCTGCCGGCCCTGCGGCTTCTCACTGGCGGTGGCGACGGCGAATGGCCGGGCGGCGGGGGCACATCGAGCCTCTTGACCTTGTTGCTCATTGCCCCCCGGCCCACTCCTCGTAGCGTGCCCGCCGTTCGGCCAGGTAGGCAGGTACCGGCACGTCCGCGCAGCCCACCTCCTGGTCCGCCGGGACGCCGTCGCGCTCGACCATGACCTCGATGACCGCCGGACGGCGCGCGGTCAGGGCCCGCTCCAGCGCCGGTCTGATCTCTTCGGCGGACGTGATCCACTCCGAGTAACAGCCAAAGCCGCGCGCCAGCGAGGCCAGGTCGGGAGTGACGGGTTCGCGGCCCTTCCCGAACTCGGCCCCCACGGTGCGCACTGGACCGTAGGCCGCGGCCTGCAGGTCGCGGAGCCCCATCCAGCCGGCATTGTTGGCCACCACCAGGACGACGGGGATGTCATACTGGGCCGCGGTGGCCAGCTCCTGGATGGTCATCAGAAAGTCGCCGTCGCCCAGAAGCCCCACCACCTGCCGCCCAGGGGCCGCCAGCCGGGCACCCAGGGCCGCGGGCAGGGTCCAGCCCATCGTCCCCAGGCCACCGGTGGTCAGGTTGGTGCGCGGCTCATAGATCAAGGCCTCCTGGAACCACCGCGCCTGGGTGGTGCCCGACGAGGTCACGACAATGGCGTCGCGCCGCAGGCAGGCGCGCAGCTCTGCCACCAGGCGCGAGACCGTGACCGGCTTCTGATTGGCCCCGGCCCGCTCCTGGACGCGTGCCAGCCACTCCCGGCGCAGCCGCCTCACCTCGTCGATGTAGCCGGCCCGCGCGCCGCCGATACTCGGCGCGACGCCGAGCGCCTGCAGCCGGTCGACCAGGGCCGCCAGCCCGGCGCGGGCATCGGCCACGATGCCCACGTCGACGGGATAGTTCTTGCCTATCTGGGCCGGGTCCAGATCTAGGTGCACCAGGCGAGTGGGGGGGATGTTGAAGGTCACACCCTGGCGGTAGAAGGAGGCGCTCCGCGGGGCAAAGCGCATGCCCACTGCCAGGAGAACGTCGGCGCCGCGAGCCAGGGCGTTGCCGCAGGAGGTCCCTTGCCAGCCGGCGTGCAAGCCCGACAGGACGTGGTCTTCGGGAAAGGCACCCTTGCCCATCATGGTCGTCAGGACCGGGGCCTCCAGCAGCTCGGCCAGCCGCTGCAGCTCGTCCCACGCTTCCGCCGCCAGCACTCCACCCCCGGCGACGATGACCGGCCGCCGTGCCACAGCCAACAGGTCCGCTGCCCGGTGGATGAGGCCAGGCTCGGGCACAACCGGGCCGCTCGGCCGGTAGGCCGGGGGGAAGGCCAGATCGACCTCGGCCGCGTCGCACTGGACGTCGAGAGGCAAATCCACGACGACGGGCCCACGCCGCCCCGTCCACATCTCGGCCAGCGCCCGCTGCAGGACGCGAGGCACCTGTGCGGCGCGCGCTGGGCGCCAGGCGCCCTTGGTAACCGGCGCGAAAGCGGCTAGGTTGTCGCCGCCGTGGCGGTGCTCGATCTCGGTCAGGAGCCCACGCCCGGCCGTGTCCTGGTGGCTGCTGCCCGTTACGACAAAGACAGGCACCGAGCCGGCGTAGCACGAGGCCAATCCAGACAGGGTGTTCATGGCGCCCGGGCCCGCGGACGCCAGAACGGCCAGCGGCACCCCGGCGACCCGGTAGTAGCCGTCGGCCAGGTGCACGGCCGCCTGCTCGTGGCGCACCTGGAGCAACTGCAGCCGGTCCTGAGCCAGGAGCGCATCGGTGAGGCCGAGGGTCGCGTGCCCGGGAATGCCAACCAGGTAGGGCACACCCTCGCGAGCCAGGGCATCCACGACCATCTGACCGCCGGTGAGTTTCATCGATCTCGCCTCTGATGCGAACGTCTTTCCATCGACATGCATTATACTATAGGAGACAGCGACACCCAAACCTGGGGCGCGGTGCGCCGCCCGCTGCTCCACGGGGCAACAATTGCCCGGGACCGAGCTTCAAAGAAGGGGATACGAAGTGACCACACCGCCGCGCAAGGCTCGCCTCTTGAGCCCGATGCTGCTCTGGTTCATGGGCACGATGATCCTGGCCAACATCGCGGCCCAGATGATCTTTCCTCTGCAATCGCTGTACGTTCAGGAGTTGGGGGCGAGCGTCGAGCAGATCGGGCTGTTCTTTACCATCTCCGCCATCGCCCCCCTCTTTCTCCAGATTCTGGGTGGCTGGCTTTCAGACGCGGCGGGCAGGCTGCAGGCCATCGCCATCGGCAGCCTGGCAGGTGCCAGCGCCTACCTGTTCTACCTTTTCGCCCCAAGCTGGCAGTGGCTCCTGCCGGCGTCCGTTCTCACGGCCATGGCCGTGGCTTTTGTTGCGCCCAGCTTCCAGGCTTTTGTCGCCCAGGAGTCGACGGAAGAGACGCGTGGCCGCGTGTACGGGGTGACCAGCACCATGTACATGGTTGTCAACATCGTCGGCCCGCTGCTGGGCGGAGCCATAGCCCACAACCTGAGCTTCAGGGCCATGTTCGCGGTCGCCTTTGTTCTCTACAGCATCGCGGCGGCTATCCGGGTGGTCATGGCCCGCGTGGCGAGCCGCAAGAGCCGTGTCGAAGGGCGCCCGACGCAGAAGCCAACGCTGGCCGGCTTTCGCCACAGCCTGATGTTGGTGTTTGGCCTGCTGACCGCCGGCGGCGTGGTGACCTGGATCTTTTTGTCGGACGGGGTGCGCGACGTGGCCTTCGGGCTGACGGACCAACTGATGCCGGTCTACCTCGAAAACGAGATGGGCCTGACGTTGCTCCAGATCAGCAGCCTGCAGTCCATCTCGGCCATCGCCGCCATGGCCCTGATAGGCCCGGCGGGCTGGCTTTCTGACAAAAAAGGCGAGCGGGTGGGGATCGTTGGCGGCTTCGCAATTATTTCCGCCGGTTGGAGCATGTTCCTCCTCGGCACTACCTTCTGGCACTTTGTCGCCTCGCGGCTGGTCATCGGCGTCGGTTGGGCCCTCATCGACCCGGCCTATAGCTCGCTCATCTCCAAGGCGGTCCCCGACCGGCTGCGCGGCACAGCGTTTGGGCTTTTTTCCACCAGCCTGGGCCTCATCTCGCTGCCGGCACCGTGGATCGGCGCCCGGCTCTATGAGAATATCAGCCCCATCTTTCCCTTCTACGTGCCCCTGGTGGCGATGGTGATCCTGCTACCCGTGATGTGGCGCAAATTCCAGCTGTCCCCGGCCGAAGCCAACGCGGAGACGGGGAAACTCGGCGACGCGGAGGCGTAGGGACACGGGGCACGGAGACTCGGGTACGAGGAGCGCTGAGCGTTGCACGTCTTTCCTGGCTAATGAATCCAGACTCTTCAGCGGCTCGCCTCGACAGGGGATGCAGCGCGCAGGGTAAACCAGAACCTGCTGCCTCCCTGCGGTGCGTTCTCGACACCCACCTCGCCGCCCAGCTTTTCCACGATGCGGCGCACGATGGTCAAGCCCAAGCCGTGCCCGTCGCCCTCATAGGCTCTTCGCGGGCGCAGAGGAGCGGAAAACAGGCGCGACTGCTCCCGATGGGCAAGGCCGGGCCCGTTGTCGTCGATCCAGAAACGCACCAAGCCCTCCGGCTCCTGGGCCGCCCCCAGCTCGAGCCGCGGCGGGCGACCACCGTACTTGACGGCATTGCTGATATAGTTTGCCCACACACTTTCGACCCAGGGCACATAACCGAGGACGGCAGGCCAGGTGTCAGGCAGCAGCACCTCGGCGCCGTACTCCTGGATCATGGGCGCCAGACGGTCACAGGCAGCGGCCACGATGGGCCCCATGTCGAGGGGCTGCAACTCAACATCACCCTGCCGCGTCTGCGCCAGGAGCAGCAGCGACTCGACGATTTGCGCCATCTTGCCGGCCGTCGCGCGCAGTGTCTGCAGCAGCCTGAGCGATCGTTCAGGGAGTGAGCCGGCCTGATCCTCATACAAAAGGTCAGCATAGCCCGTAAGGATGGCCAATGGCTGCTTCAGGTCGTGGGCGACTGTGTGGGCATAGGCGTCAAGCTCGTGGGTCAACGTCTGCAGATCCTCATTCTGCCGGCGCAACGCGTTTTCTGCCCGGACCTGCTCGGTGACTTCGTGTGCCAGGATCAAGACCCTTTCCACCTCGCCGGACGCGTCGTGCATCGGCACGTAATCGACGTCCCACGACGTCTGCTGCAAGCCAGGGTCGGCGGGCAGCCGGTCTTCGCGCACGCTGACCGTCTCGTTTTGGGTACATGCCCTCGCGATGTACTCTTGGGTTTGGCGGGCAACTTCCGGGCGAAACACCTCGCCGACGGCGAGACCGGGCACCGGCACTTGCCGAGTGCCGGGAATGGCCTGGTAGTAGGCATTGACCAACTCATAGCGGGCATCGCTGGCCTTGACCACAGCGACTCCGACCAGGGCCGACTGTAGCAGGTGCTCCAGAAACTCCCGTTGGGCGCGGTTTTCCGCCAGCAGGCGCTCACGCTCGCGGGCCTGTCGCATCTGTTCGGTTACGTCCACTAGAGAGAGGACGAGGCCCTGAACTCGACCATTCACCTCCTTGACCGGCACCAGCGTCCAGTCCCAGTAGGTAATCCCCCTCTCCGGCTGGTCCACGAACTCGAAGGGCTTGGCCCGAAAGCTGACCGGCTCTCCGGCATCGCGCACGTGCTCAAAAACCTGCTGGTTCTCGGCGTTGGGAAAGAGCTCAAAGTGGTTGTAGCCCAGGAGCTGCTCGCGACTGTGGCCCGCTTGGCGGCAATAGGCCGAATTGACGGCCAGAAAGTTGAATTGCGGATCCAGGTAGGCCAGGCAGGCGTGGGTGTGCTCCATGATTGTTTGGAGAGTGTCCCATTCCCGTGCCAGCCTATTGGCCAGGGTGGCGACCACCTGTCGCTCCTGCTCCACCCGGGCCATAAGCTGCTCCCGCTCCTCCTCCACCTGCCTCTGCTCGGTGACGTCGACGCCAACGCCGATGACGTACTCGACGATGCCCTCCGGGCTCTGGAGCACCGTGTTGGACCAAGAAATGAGGTGCCGGCTCCCGTCCTTGGCGATCAAGGGGCTTTCGAACCTATTTGGAAAGCGACCCGAGATCAGCTCGCGGAAGGCGGCCTGGAGCGACTCGCTCAGTTCTTCGGCCGTCATGACATCCCACAGATGCCGGTCCCGCACTTCCTCCAGGGCGTAGCCGCTAATCTGCTCGCAGGCCTGATTGAAGCGCACAATCCGTCCCTCGGCGTCCAGGACCACGACCAACGCCCCGGCCGTGCTGAGGATGGCCGAGGCGAAATCTCGCTCGCGGCGCAGCTCCTGCTGCGCGCGCAGGCGATTGGTGATATCCCGGTTGCTGCCGCGCCAGCCGAGCCAGGTCCCGTCGGCGGCGTAGACGGGCTGGCAGACGTGGCCGATCCAGCGCTCCTCTCCATCGCGAGTCAGGATGCGCATGTCGAGATCCCGCGGGTCCTGACCGCGGGGCTTCTCCCGGAGGTGGGCCTCCATTCGTGGGCGGTCCTCGGGGTGGATAATGCGCAGCATTAGATCGGGATCGCTCAGGAACTCGGCTCGGGAGTAGCCGGTGATCCGTTCGCACGAAGGCGACACGTACAGGTAGGTGCCGTCGGGAGCGAGCCAGTATTCCCAGTCGTAGGTGAACTCGGAGACCAGGCGCAGGCGCTCCTCGCCGGACAGCAGGGTGTCAAACCCGGTCCTCTCCAAACGCGACTCCCAGTTGTTGTTCAAAGCATCACCCTTGTTCGGTGCTTCCTGGTTGCTCAATGGCGGCTGAAGGTGCAGCGAGGGGAATGGCCACCGTGAACTTGCTCCCAGCGTCCCGGTCGCTCTGGGCCCAGATCCGGCCGCCGTGCGCCTCTACCAGGCTTTGGGCAATAGCCAGGCCCAGCCCGCTGCCGCCCGGGCCGCGCGCGCCGGG
>JBFYTF010000670.1:0-5246 GCA_041300865.1 Anaerolineae bacterium | reverse complement strand
ATGCCGACACGCAGGTGAGCGGGACGTACCGGGTGCAGGTCTACCTGTCCGGCGGCAAGATCTGTGCCACGATCCCAGGAGATGCAACGGGGCGGTGCACGGCGGCCACGTACAACGACGGCAAGTGGCACCACGTCGTGCACACGGATCGCGGCTCCGCGGCAGGCGGGCAGATGGTCTACGTCGATGGAACGGTGGCTATCGGCCAGGGAGCCACGTCCAACACGACCTGGGTGAGCAAAGCGGGCGTGATGATCGGCGGCAAGTCGGGTAGCTACCTGGTGGGCTCGATCGATGACGTGCGGCTGTTCCACGACACGTTAGGCACGACGCAGGTGCAGGACCTATTCAACACACCCATCTTTCGCATGGACTTTGGCGATACAAGTGCCTGGAAGGACGTCTCGGACTCGCCGGCCACGATCTCAACCTGCACCACCCAGTGCCCGGCCCACCCCACTTCGGGCTTTGCCGGCGGCTATGCGGCTCTCGACGGGAGCCAGTACCTCCACGTGGAGGGCGCGCCGAAGCTCAACCTCAGCGCAGGGCGGTTCACTCTGGCGGCCTGGATCAACCCGCGCACACGTCCCCCCTTGGCCGGCAAACGAAATGCCAGGGACGACTTTCCCCAGGGCATCGTGGGCCTGGAGAGTGGCACCAGCAGTGCTTATCCGACGCTGCAGCGGGTGGGCAGAAAGATCCGGTTCAGCCTGGGCACTGGCACTGGTTGGGCGGAGCCCTACACCAGCGGTGAGGTCCTGACAGAGAACGGCTGGAACCACGTAGTACTGACCCTGGACGCCGAGGACACCGATAACCAGCTGCGTCTGTATGTGAACGGGGATCTGGTGGAGGCCAAACCGTTCCCCTACACGCCCCTGTCCACGATCCAGAGCTTTGACATCGGGCGCTCCAGCAGCAGTGCAAGCGTGTCAGTTTCCAAGCTATATTCTAGCTGGCCTGCCTACACCCCGAGCCCCAGCGGGTCAGAATTGCACCTGGACGTCGGTGGGCAGGAGCTGTGGAATGCGGTACTTACCGGATTCGGGTATGAGGTATCCATAAACAAAGTCAAAGCTTTCACGGGAGATGCGTCCTTGAGGATGTATCATCAGGGTCTTATCCAGCAACAGCCGTGTAGCTTCGGGGGCTATGGCGAGATCAATTTCTCCACAGAAGGGCCGAGTTTCGACAGCACCGGCTACTCGTTCGACGCGTGCGGCAAAGGACAGTTGTACCTATCCTATGCCAACAACTCGATCCCCTTTTACGGCTATATGGACGAAGTGCAGATCTTTGGTCGGCCCCTCGATCTGGATTCGGTCAGACGGCTGTACCTGGACATCGTCACCGACCTGCACTTGGCGCTGGATGAAGCGCCCGGCGCCGAGGCCTTCCAGGATACCAGCCTGCCCTACGTTCCGGCGTCGTGCGATGGTGACCGGTGCCCCGCGTCGGGGGTGGCCGGCCGGCTCGATGCCGCGGCATGGTTCGACCACGACGAGGAGGACAGCATTCTCCTCGGGAACTTTGGTGACTTCACAGCGACGTCGGTTGCCGCCTGGGTCTATCGGGCAGCGGATACCGGGGCCCGCGAGACGGTGGTATCCTACAAGGAAGGCAGCGGGTGCGGCTTTGTCCTGGCCGTGGAGGACGACGCGCCCAAGTTCTGGGTCAACGTCAATGGCTCGTGGCCGGCCATCACGGGCACCGGCTACCAGGTGCCGCTCAACGAGTGGGTCCACCTGGCCGGCACGTACGACGGCACATGGCTCCGCCTGTACTACAACGGGAACGAGATCGGCACTCCCGTCTCCGCCGCGAGCGGCATGAGGCAGTGCACGGCCAACACGGCCATCGGCAGTCGCAACACGCAAGACAGCAACTGGTTCTCCGGGCTTATCGACGACGTGTGGGTTTTGGACACGGCCCTACCCCAAGATAGGATCGCCGACATCTATGCCAGCGCACCGGCCCTGCACCTGCGCTTCGAGGAAGCGCGGGGCGCCGACCGCTTTGCCGACAACGCCGACGCCGACCGGTTCGGGACCTGCACGGGGGATGCCTGCCCCGCCACGGGTGAGGGTGTGCGGGGCCAGATCGGCCTGGCCGCGCAGTTTGACGGCATAGACGACTCGATCAGCCTGGGCGACGTGAATGAGCTGGACGGCCTGGGCGATTTTACCATCGCCCAGTGGTTCTACCTTGACAGTCTGAGCCCATCCAGCAGTGGTTGGGCGGCCCCGGTGGGCAAGGGGAGGTTTGACACCAGCCCCGGGTGGTCGGTGCTGGTCAACACCGATAGCGGCAAACCCGCCGACAACAAGATCAACCTCTACCTGAATGCAGCGCCAAGGGCGTCGATCCCGGCGCCGGCCGGCGGCTGGGCGCTGGGCCAGTGGTACCACTATGCCTTTACGCGGCGCGGCAGCACGATCAAAGGCTACCTGAATGGCATAGAACAGGTCACCGGCGCCTACTCGGATGTGATTGCCGACAACAGCTACCCGCTTCGCGTTGGAGTACACGCGGTCGGGCCGTATTACTGGCCGGGCAAGCTGGACGACCTGCGCCTCTACCGCCGAGCGATTACGGCATCTCAGATCTCGGATCAGTACCTCTACCAGAGCGCCTGGGTTGAGGATCGCCAGAGCCAGTGGATCACGGTGGACGACGACGTTCCCACAGCCGAGATCTTGCTGGGCGATGGAACCTGGCTGCCCTGGGATGGGACGGCTTATGTCGTCGGTGTCACCGCCCATGACCCGACGTCGGACATCGCGTCGGTAGAGCTGTGCTGGCGCCTGGGTGACTCGGGGACGATCACGTGTGATGCCCCGGAACCGGCCGAGCTTTGCGCCCCAGAGGCCGGCCAGCCCGAAGGGGCCTGGTGCGCTGCGTACGACCTGCCGCACGGGGAAGTGAGCACAGCCTATCAGCTTCTGGCCCGCGCCACCGACGGTGTGGGCCACCAGGGGCCGTGGTCGAACCCGGTCCACGTCTGGACAGACTGCGGCCGGCCACAAGTCAGCCTGGATCAGGCCTCTCTCCCGCTGGACGTAGCTGCATCCACAGAGCGGAACACCCGGGTCGTCCATCTGTCGGGCACGGTCCTCGATCCTCCATGCCAGGCCAACGCCGCCGCCGTGACGAGCGGCGTGCCGCCTGACGGGGTGCACGTGACCCTGCGCCAGGCGGGCGATCCGGAGCATAAGGCGTTGGGCACTGCGGGCCAGACGGCCACCGTTACGCGAACCGGCTCGACCCCGAACTGGAGTGGGGTGTGGTCCCTGGACTACGAGGTGCCCGAGGCCGCTGTGGACGGCAGCTACGAAGTGGTGGCCGAGGCAGTGGACTATATGGCCCTCATCCCCGACCCAAGTGGCAACAACGCAAGCAATCACACCGGGACGAATGAGGTGCCGATCGTGCTGGATGGCAGCGGACCGGCGGTCCTCCTGGACTGGAAACCGGCCCTCGTCGACGGGCTGCTCGGCCCGGATGTGAAGCTGTTGAACGGCCCGACGAGCGACCTCCCGGTGCCAGTGCGGGTTGACCTGACGGCCGTGACCGGGGCAAAAGATACGCGCGCCTGGCTGACGTGCCGGCTGGGGGACACGACAGACTGGCACACCCTCTTTGATCTGCCCGAGGGCGGGCTGGCGGACGGCAGCAAGCGGCACTGGGCAGGCGAGATCCAGCGCGGCACCACCTGCCAGGTGAACCTGTCGACGGTCGCTCCGGCCGCCGAGGTGACCGGGACGGTCAGGACCGGCGACGAGGCGATCGAGGTCGCGAGCTGGTCGGGCAGCTTCTCCGGGTCCAAGACGGTCCCGTTCTTCGTGCACTCGAGCGCCTATGCGCTTCCCGGATCGCCATTCGACCCCGCGTCCGAACCGCCGTGGCAGGACGAAGTTCTCCGCCTGCCGTTCGACGAACCATCCGGCGCCCAGATATTCTACGATGCCTCCGGCAACGGCAACGACGCGTCTTGCCCCGATGCCGTCCACTGTCCTGCGGCGGGACAGGCCGGCCATGTGGCAAGCGCGGTGCGCTTCGACGGTGTGGATGACCATCTGAGCGCGCCCGGCCTGATCCAGCGGACCGGCGCCTTGTTCACCGTCGCGTTCTGGGCGAAGCGTGACGGGACGAATAGACGGGATTATGTCGTCAGTCAGGGCACCGACTGGAACGTGTTCCGCATGGGGTATTACTATGACTCGTTCGAATGCTTCGTGGATACCCCGTTGTGGGCGCCCGGCTCCTACCCCGACACGGACTGGCATCATTGGGCCTGCACCTATGGACGGCGATGGGACGAGGGTAGGCAGGCCTGGGAAAAGATCACGAGCCTCTACCGCGATGGCGAGTTTCTGGCTCAAGTCAGCAGCTTTGACGACCTTCCCGAGTTCACAGGCGACCTGCAGATCGGCCGCTGGGAGTGGAGTAGCGGTGTGTTCGCGTATTTTCGAGGGGCTGCGGACGACCTGCGCGTCCTGAACCGCACGCTCACCGCTGCGGAGGTCAAGTCGCTGTACCTGGGCACCGGGCCGGTGCTGTACCTGCCGTTCGAGACGTCGCCGGCGACGGACGGCACGATCCTGCCCGACGCCTCGGATTGGGGGCACGACGGCACACTGTACACCGGCGACGCCCTGGACAAGGCGGTGCCCGGGCAGGTCGGGACCTACGCCCTGAGCTTTGACGGAACGGACGACTATGTGAGCCTGGGCGACGTGGAGGCGCTCGACGGTCTGGGTGACTTTACCATCGCCCAGTGGTTCTACCTGGACGCCCTGGGGCTGGCCTCTGCCGGTCGTGACTTCGCGGCCCCCGTAGGCAAGGGGAGGTTTGACACCAGCCCCGCGTGGTCGGTGCTGGTCAATACCGATAGCAGCAACCCCGCCGGCCACAGGATCAACCTCTACCTGAATGGAGCGACGAGGGCGTCGATCCCGGCGCCGGCCGGAGGCTGGGCGCTGGGCCAGTGGTACCACTATGCCTTCACGCGCAGGGGCGGCACGATCACAAGCTACCTGGACGGCGTGGGGCAGGCAGGCAGCAGCAGCTACGCCAGCGTGGTCACAGGCAACAGTGCCCCGGTTCTCGTGGGCGTGCATGAAAGCGGCTATTACTCCTGGCCGGGCAGGCTGGACGACCTGCGCATCTACCGGCACTCGATGACGGCGGACGAGATCGAAGACATGTACGGCACTGGCGGGTTCCCCGTCGCCGGCGTGCAGGGG
>JBFYTF010000134.1:0-17012 GCA_041300865.1 Anaerolineae bacterium | reverse complement strand
AAAGCCGAAGCCCTGGGCGGCGTCATTCCGGCGCTGGAGAAAGGCTTTTTCCAGCGCGAGATCGCCGAGGCCTCCTACCGCTACCAGGTAGAGATCGACAGCCAGCAGCGGACCATCGTCGGTGTGAACGACTACGTGGAGGACAAGCCGGTGCGCATCCCCCTTCTGGAGATGGATCCCGAAGGCTACGAGCGGCAGATCGCGCGGCTTGGACGGGTGCGCCGTGAGCGGGACAACGAGCGCGTGGGCGCTAGCCTGGAGGCATTGCGCCAAAGCGCGGCGGGCAAGGAAAACATGATGCCCTGCATCCTGGATTGCGTGCGAGCCTACGCGACGCTGGGCGAGATCATGGGCGTGCTGCGCCAGGTCTTTGGCGAGTACCGCGAACCGACCATCATTTAGGCGGCCGGGGCGCGCCCCTGGGGCGTTGCCTGGAGCTGCCTGTTGTCGGCAATAGAGGAGAGGCAATGACAGTGTCTGTCAAGGAATGGGCGAGGCGGCACCCGCGGCTCCTGATGTGGGCAGTGCTTGCCCTCGGGATGGTCATCATCTTGCTGTGGTCTGCTCGCGACGTCGGGCTCTTGCCCGGCCAATGGGCAGCCCTCATCGTAACGACGATCTTGCTGGCGGGACTGTGCGTGTGGATCATCAGCTGGGAGGATGGCTCGGAAGAAGACACCGTACCGGATACGGAAGGGACAGAGTAGGACAGGCTCTTGGCCAGTCGACGGGCGAGATGGCGCAGGGTGAGCTAGCAGCCCTGTGCGCGGGCGCGCCTCTATTCGGGCGGTGCCCAGAGTCCCCCGGTGGCTTCCAGCCAGTCCGCGATCCGGTCAGCAGCCCGGGGGACGTCGTTGTCCGACAGGTCCAACTCGAGAGTGGGCAGCCTCGATTGGCTTACCAACCGCCGCAAGAGATCCTGCTCGGCGACAAAACGCGCCAGGTCGTCGTACTGCGCGGGGTTGCCCGAAACCGCCAAGCGCATGGCCCTGGCAGCAGCAAAGGACTCGGGCGTGCGCGTGCAAAAGATGAGGCGAAAGCCAAGGGGCAACAGGCGCTCCTCGAGCCAGGCAAAGTCATAGTCCTTGCCCCGTGCCTGGAGCTGGTACAACCGCGTCGAGATGTGAAAGCGATCGACGATCCAGGAGTAGTATGGCAGTAGCTCAAAGAGCCGCAGCCAGGTGCGATAAGTCTCCAGCGCCCTCTCCTCCTCCTCGGGCTCGAAGTTGATGAGCCCGCGGCCCCAGGGAAAGTTTGTGAAGGCACACCACTCGGCCGAAATGATGGGCGAGTGATAGCGGTACTTGCGCGGACCGACGACACGCGGATGCTCGTTCAGGGCGAAGGCGATCTCGGTTTTGAAGGTCAGGCGTGTGCCTTCGAGAATAACCTTGGGACAAAGCTTGGGCATAATTGAGCCTCAAGCCTGCGCCACGAACTCTTGCACTGCCTGCACAATGCGGGGCAGAACGTCAACAACGTCGCCGTCGATCACGAGATGGGCATAACCATCAAAGGATGTTGGCTCGCGGTTGACAATGATCGCCTTGGCGCCCGATTCGACAGCGAGAAAAGGAATGTCAGCCGCGGGCGTGACCTCCAAGGACGAGCCAGCGACGAGCATCAGGTCGCAGCGACGCGCCTCAGCCATGGCCTCGTTCAGGATGCGCACCGGCAGCTGCTCGCCAAAGAGGATGACGTTGGGCTTGAGGACCCCGCCGCACGAGCAGTGGGGGACGTGACCCTCGCGGATCTTGGCCTCAAAGACGGGATCAATGGGCTCGACCTTGTAGCAGCGAATACAGGTCGCCTCGCGCATGTGGCCGTGAAGTTCCAGCACGCGCCGCGAGCCGGCACGCTGCTGCAGGTTGTCGATGTTCTGGGTAACAACCGTTTTCAAGAACCCCATTTCTTCCAGGTCGGCCAGGGCCTTGTGCGCCGCATTCGGCCGGGCGGCGACCATCAGGTCGGCCACGGGCCGAATCCAGTCATAGAAGGTCTTCGGGTTCAGGCGAAAAGCCCAAACGGAAGCGACCAGCATGGGGTTGTGCTTTTCCCAAAGGCCCGAGGCCGGACTCCGAAAGTCCGGGATACCCGAGGCCGTGCTGTGCCCTGCCCCTGTGAACGCCACCACGTGACTGGAGCAAAAAACCAGCTGAGCAGCGCGCCTGATCTTGTCTTCCATCGAGTCTTCCGCCTCCCGCATGCCTCGTAGATACTGTAGCACAAAATCAGGGCTTTGGCAAGCTTGACAGAGGGGGGCTTTTGGGGTAAGATGCACGCCGTCTGGAGTGAGGAGGAACACAGCCCGGTGCGCGGACTTGTCATCTACCTGTCCTATCGCCTGCTCGGAGGAGTTTTTGGCCCTCTCCCACCGCGCCTCGCTTATCCGCTGGCCCGCCGGTTCGGCATGCTGCTGTACCGTCTTGCGTCCACTCTGAGGAAGGCGGTGTCAGACAACATGCGGCACGTCCTCGGGCCGGATGCCAGCGAAGAACAGGTGCAGGCCCTGGCCCGCGAGGTGTGCGTTAACATCGCGAAGGGACACTATGAGCTCTTTCGCGTCAGCCGGCTCACGACGGAAGAGATCCGGCGCCTCGTGCGCATTGAGGGCTTTGAGCACTTTGCCGAAGCAAGCAGGCCGGGCAAGGGCGTGGTGGTCGTTTCGGCACACTTGGGCAACGTGGATGTCGTCGCCCAGGCACCACTGGCCTATGGCGTGCCCATCATGGGGCCGGTCATGCACGCCGAGCCCGAGCGGCTGTTTCAATACACGCTCAGGCTGCGCCAAAGCCATGGCTTGCGCCTGATTCCGATGGACGGACCCCTACTCCAGGTTGTCCGTGCCCTAAAGAAGGGTCAGCTCGTCGCGCTGCCCACGGATCGCGTCTTTGGTGACAGCGCCCGCGTCGTCGAGTTTTTTGGCACGCCGGCACGCCTGCCCGACGGCCCGGTGCGCCTGGCCCTGCGCACCGGTGCGGCACTGTTGCCCGCCTTTGCCCAGCGCCTGCCCGACGATTCGTTTGTCATCCAGGTCGAGCCGCCCCTGAAGTTGCGGCATACAGGCGACCAGGAAGCCGATATTGCCTACGCGATGGAACAGGTGGCGCACAGCATGGAGCGCCATATCAGTCGCCGCCCGGGGCAGTGGTTGATCGCAGCGCCTCTGTGGTCAGCGAACGGAGATTGAAGCCACGGGCCGCCCGGATCGACGGGTGCAGAAGGATTGGTGATCATGTCTTTTATCGAGCAGAAGGCGCGCGAGGTGAGCAGGCCGACCCTGGAGAGGGTCGGCCGAGTGTTGTCTCGCTGGCACGTCTCTCCCGACGCCGTGACGTATCTGGGACTGGTGCTAACGGCGGGCGTAGCCACCCTGCTGGCGCTGGGCTACATTCGCTGGGCCGGGCTGGCATACATCCTGGCCGCGGTGTGCGACGCCCTGGACGGCACCCTGGCTCGCGTCAGTGGCAAGGGCAGCCGCTTTGGCGCTTTCCTCGACTCGACCATAGACCGCTTTGAGGAATCCATCGTCTTTCTGGGATTGATCATCTACTATGCGCGCGTGGGCGGAGTGTGGGAAACCCCCTTGGTGCTGGTCGCGACGTTTGCATCGCTGATGGTCAGCTACACCAAAGCGCGCGCCGAGGGGCTGGCCGTACCCTGCAGCGTGGGCATCCTGGGCAGGCCGGCGCGCGTGGCCATCTTTATCGTCGCGCTGATCCTGAACCAGGCGCTCGTCGGCCTCGCCATCCTCGCCGCCCTAAGCCTGTTCACGGCCTTCCAGCGCATGTATCACGTCTGGCGGGCCACCGGAGGGCAAGCAGCCGGCTGGGCGTTGCCGGCAAAGCCCTATCTTGCCCCCGGCCTGACGGTACCGGACGCTCCCAGCGAACCCGACTGAACAAGGACCCCTGTGCCATGAAGTTCCTGAACCTGTTGCTCGTGTTTGCCGTGTTGGCCATTGTTGCCGAGCTAGCCGGTTGGAGTCCTCTGCTCGTCTTTGCCTCTTCCGGACTGGCGATGATCCCCCTCGCGGCCCTGATGGGCAAAGCCACAGAGGCGCTGGCGGTGCACACCGGCCCCCGGGTGGGAGGCCTGCTCAACGCCACCCTTGGCAATGCGGCAGAGCTGATCATCACCATTATGGCCATCCGCGAGGGCATCCAGAACCCGGCCATCAACGCCGAGATGCTGGAGCTCGTCCGGGCGTCCCTGACCGGCTCTATCGTCGGCAACATTCTCCTGGTGTTGGGGCTGAGCATCCTCGTGGGCGGCCTACGCAACGGCGTGCAAAAGTTCGACCGGAGCAACGCCGGCATGAACGCCACGATGCTCATCCTGGCTGTGGCTGCCCTGGTGATCCCATCGATCTTTAGCCACAGCATAGAGGTCGTCGATCACGATGCGGTCGAATACCTGAGCCTGGGCGTCGCCGGCCTGATGATCTTGCTCTACGTCCTGGCCATGGTCTACCAGTTCCGCAGTGCTGAACCGCTGGGGCGCGGCGGCAAGGACGCGGAGGTTGCCGCCGGGCAGGCCACCCACTGGTCGATACCCATCTCGGTCGCGGTCCTGCTGGCCGCCACGGGGGCCATTGTGATCATGAGCGAGCTGCTGGTCGGCACTGTGGAACACGTCGTTCTCGAGATCGGCATAACCGAGTTCTTCCTGGGGATCATTATCGTGCCTCTTATCGGCAACGTGGCAGAGCACCTGGTGGCCGTCCAGGTGGCGATCAAGAACAAGATGGAGCTGAGCCTGGCCATCTCGGTCGGCTCCAGCCTGCAGATCGCTCTCCTGGTCGCGCCGCTCCTCGTCTTCATCAGCCTGGCTATGGGCAACCCCTTGACGCTGGTCTTTAACAGCTTTGAGCTCATCGCTCTCATGGCTGCGGTCCTGATCGCGGCCCTGGTATCGCTGGACGGCGAATCGAACTGGCTCGAAGGGGCGATGCTCCTGACGATCTATATCATCATTGCCCTGGCCTTTTTCTGGCTGCCTATGCCCTAGCAGCCGGGCGGCAAAGCTGTGTTCATAAATCGGTCAATTCACACGCCGGACCGTTTCCTTTTCGAGGTTCTAGCGGTATAATACATAAGGGCATCTGTTATTCCTTCACAGCATCTGTCGAGCATTGGATGCCGGCTGACCTCACACGACGGATGCCGGTTCTGTCTGGCCAAAGTACAAGGAGGACAAAGCAATGAAGATGAGAAACATGGGACCCAGGCTCTCTCAAATCGTGGTGATCCTGGTCGTAGCCCTATTGTCGGTCTCGGCCAGCTTGGTAGGCGCTGCCGACCCGCCCCAGCCCACCTACGTGCCACCGGGGAGCACCGCCGTCGATGGGGATCCCGGCGAATGGAACCTGGACGTGGACTACTTTGCGGATCTGTACAAGGATGCGAACCCCGCCGAGCCGGTCCTTAGCCACCTCTACCTGCGCTACGACTGCGCGGCCGGCATGCTCTATGCGCTTGTCCTCGTCAATCCCAGTCTTGCCGCCGACCCGCCACTCACGATGGATACATCCTCTGCGCAGTCCCACAAGATTTCGTGGATGAGCCAGCTGCTGGTGGATGGGACGTCTTATCCTCAGGACGGCCAGCCGCCCGATCTGGCCTGGATCGTTGACGAGAACGACGCTGTCATCGGCTGGGAGGCCTCTTTTTTATTCCCGGAAGGGACGTATACGGCCTTTGACGTCCAGGTCCGGGTCTGGTACGACGGCGTGTCGACACTTGCCAAGAATTGCTGTCTCGACCTGGTGCTCGAATGCGCGGAGCTGGGGCGCCTGGACGGCCACAAATTCCTGGACCTCAACGGCAACGGCGTGTGGGATCAGCCGGCTGAGCCCCCGCTGGCAGGCTGGGAGATAGCCCTCAGCAATGGCAGCGTGACGACCACTGACGAAAACGGCTACTATGCCTTTGAGGACCTGCCTTATGGTGACTATACCGTGAGCGAAAGTTGTCCGGGAGCCTGGGCCCAGACCGCGCCGGGATTCACCGACTTGGACACGTGCGGCACAATGATCCACACGGCCGAGCTCACGCTGGAGGTTCCCGAGGTCAACAACCTGGACTTTGGGAATGGACAGCCCGAAATTGACCTGGTCAAAGGCTGCCCGGCCGACGTTTTCGCGGGAGATGTCATCAGCTACACGCTCACGGTCACCAATACGGGCAACGTCGCGCTCCAGGGTATCGACGTGAGCGATCCGACCCTGGGCATCACCGAGACGGTGGACCTGGGTCCGGGTGAGTCGCAGACGTTCTTTGCCTATCTGGACAGCCTGCCGTACGCGCCGCTGCCTCCACTCCCCGAATGTCCGGAGGTTGGAAACCTGCGTGTCTTCCTCCCACTGGTGGTGTTCGGGGGCAGCACGCAGCCGGTTCGCGCCCCAAGTGTGGCTCCCACTCTACCCCTGGCCGAAGTGATCACCAACACAGCTACGGCTACGGGCGAATATGCCCTGGCGACGGTCACGGACTCGGACAGCTGTGTCACGACCATACATCAACTTCAGGTCCGCAAAGACGCTCGCCCCAGCTACACGCGCCAATACTTCTGGACGCTGGACAAGACGGTGGATGACCCTGGACCTATCACGCTGCTCGCCGGTGCCATGACCACACCGCACTACACCGTGACCGTTGACCTTGCCAATCCACCATACGTTGATAGTGGCTGGGCTGTGGAAGGGATCATCACCGTCGAGAACCCGGCACCTATAAATGCCCCGTTGGCTTCGGTGGTGGATACCATGTGCCCTGACCTCGCCGTGGACGTCAATTGCGAGAGCCTGATCGTTCCGGCCGGCGGCTCCCTGGAATGCACCTATGGCCCGGTCCAGCTTCCCGACGCAGCCAACCGCACAAACCTGGCTGTAGCGACCTTGAGCAACAACAACGGCCGGACAACCGCCTACGGCGCCACAGCCGTCGTCGACTTCAGCCAGCCCGACGTACAGTTGATCGACGCAGAAGTGGAGGTTTCAGATCAGTTCTCGGACCAGCCGGGAGAGCTGCTCGGCACGGTTCGATACGATGAGGTCCCGGTTACGTTTGGTTACAACCGCACCATCCAAGCCGTGGGAGATCCCTGCGAGCTTTTCGAGGTCCCGAACGTGGCAACGCTGGTGACCAACGACTCCGGCACCACCATCCTCGACGAGGCCGCCGTCCAAATCCTGGAGCTGTGCGAGCTGGCCGCCGCCTACGAGGACCTGTTGTTCGGCGACGAGGGTCTCGACTGGGACTATAACGACTGGGTGGCCACGATTGGTCTTGACCCCACGTTCGCGGCTACCACGAACGACGGCGGTCTGCTCCGGCTGGACTTTACCGTTGTTCCAGAAGCCCGTGGTGCCGCACTCGATCACGAGTTCCATCTGCTGTTTCCGGCAAACACGTTCGCCTGCGACGGACAAAGCACGTTGACCCTCTTTGACGCAGACAACGGTGGCGGCCCGCTTCCCGGCTACCCGGTCACGCAGGCATTCGATGCGTCGGCGCCCAACGACTTTACCGTCATTGCCCCGACTTCCGCGGCACTGCCGCCCATGTCCAACACCGACGAACGCTTCGACCTCTTCCCTTATGTCCCGACTGCTCTCACAGCGGTGCTCAGCATCGAGTTTCCCCAGGCATGTCCCTTTAACCCGAGCGAGTTCCAGCCGGAGACAGAGGCAGCGGTGCACGGCGAGGGACTGTTCTTTGAACCGTACCTGCATGTCCTGCGCAAGACCATCCCGGCGTATGACGTCGGTGCAGGGGATGTCAGAATGGTGATCATCCCCGCGAACTGGATGTGGCCAGAGGAAAGAGTGCCAGTCTGGGAGGCATACCTGTCCGTAAAGCCATCGCCGGTGCCGGCCGAACCGGCCAATCCGCCCACCTTTGAGGCGCTGTGGTGGACCGGAGAGCGCACAACAGAGGTCTATGACAAGCCGGTAAGATAGTCTGCTAAACGGTTAGAGTCGCGGAAAGAGGTTGGAGGCCGCCTGCACAGGCGGCCTCCATTTGTCTACGGTTATTCCTGGACAATTATTCTTGATCGTCAGGGATACATCCGGCCGAGCAGCCGGGGGAAGGCGATGGTCTCGCGGATGTGCTGCAGGCCGCAGACCCACATAACGGTGCGCTCGATCCCCAGGCCAAACCCGCTGTGGGGTACGGAGCCAAAACGCCGCAGGTCGAGATACCACTCGTACGCCTCGCGAGGCAGGTCGTGGTGCTCGATCTGGCGCTCCAGGTACGCCAAGTCGCTCGAGCGCTGGCCCCCACCGATGATCTCACCGTAGCCCTCAGGAGCAAGCAGGTCAGCCGACAGGCAGACCTCGGGCCGCTCCGGGTCCTGGGCCATGTAGAAAGCCTTGGCCTGGGTCGGATAGTGGTGGACAAACACCGGCCGGTCGAACTGGGCGGCGACGTAGGTTTCGTGCGGCGCGCCAAAGTCGTCCCCCCAGGTGATGGCGGGCACCGGCTCATCGCCAGGCGCGATGGATTTTCCCGCCTCGGCGGCCTCATTGATCATGGCCACCGCTTCGTCGTAATGGACGCGGGGGAAGGGCGGCTCGATCACCTCCAGGCGGCTGACGTCGCGGCCCAGCGCCTCCAGCTCGGGGCGCCGCTCCCGCAGGACCGTTTGCACGATATAGGTGACGAACTGCTCCTGGACCTCCAGGTTGCCCCACAGATCGACGTAGGCCATCTCGGGCTCGACCATCCAGAATTCCTGGATATGCCGGCGCGTCTTGGACTTTTCGGCACGAAAGGTCGGCCCAAACGAGTAGACGCGCCCAAAAGCCATGATCGTCGCTTCGTTGTACAGCTGGCCGCTCTGGCTCAGATAGGCAGGCGTGCCGTGATAGTCCGTCTCGAACAGCGTCGTCGTGCCTTCGCAGGCGGCAGGAGTCAGAATGGGCGTGTCCATGAGCACAAAGCCGTGGTCATCCAGCCAGTCGCGGACGGCCTTGATGACGGTGGCCCGCACGCGCAGCGTGGCCCACTGGCGGGAGGAGCGCAGCCAGAGGTGCCTGTTCTGCATGAGGAAATCGACGCCGTGTTCCTTGGGGGCGATGGGATACTCGTCGGTCACGAGCTGCACGATCTGCAGATCGGTGATCCCCAGCTCATACCCGCCCGGGACCCCCGGCGCCCGCTCGTCGGCGCGCACCACGCCGGTGATGATGAGGGAAGACTCCTGTGTCACGTCGCGCGCAGCCTCAAAGACCTCCAGCGGCACCTCTTTGCGAAAGACGACGCACTGCAGGATGCCTGTCCCGTCGCGCACCTGGAGGAACTGCAGCTTGCCCTTGCCCGTTTTGGCATAGAGCCAGCCTTTGATCGTCACCTCCTGACCCACGTGCCCGGCAATGCCCTCAATGGCAACTTGATCGGCCATGTCTCAATCTCCTCTTGTGCCCTGTTTCAGCGACTCCACGAAACCACGCGCTCGCTGGCCCACTCATAGGTCAATCCCAGCCCATCCAGCTCGTCGCCAAACATCGATGCCGGGTGAGAGCCGTCCTGGCCCATCACGTAGATACGCCACGGACCATCCCGGTCCGTCAGGAAAGCGATCTGGCTGCCATCGGGCGACCAGGCAGGGGCTACGCTGTTGGAGGGTTGGCCCTCGCCGGTGTCGCCCTGGGTCAGCTGGCGGCGCCCCGACCCATCGGCGTTCATCACGAACACCTCCCAGCGGTCGTGAGCGCGGCCCATGAAGGCGATCTGCCGGCCGTCGGGCGAAAAGGCCGGCGAGTTGTCCCAGGCACTGCTGCTCTCGAAGCGCCCCTTTTGCATGCCGTCCAGGTCGATCCAGGCGAGCCCGCTGTCCCCGGCATAAACGATGCGCTGCCCATCGGGGCTCCACGTGGGTGCGTGCACAGCCCGGTCGTCGAGGGGCAAGTTCAAGAAATCCCCGGTTTCCAGGTTTGCCAGCCAGATGTTCCCGACAGAGAAGGGTGGGATGGTAAAGCAGAAGCCAAAGAAACAGATCTCCTCGGGCTGGCTGCTACCGTAGTTGATGGTGAAGGCGATGCGGTCGCCCTCCGGCGACCAGGCCACCTCCTTGAACTGGTTGCCATCAACCACCCGTTCCTCACGGCTGCCGTCGGGAGAGATGGTGTACACACCCCGGGGGACGCGCCAGCGGGTAAAAGCGATCTGCCTGCCGTCCGGCGACCAGGCGGGATCCAGCCCGTCGGTCAGACGCTGCAGGCCGCTGCCGTCGGCATTGATCGTGTAGATGTCGCCGCCGCTGCTCACCTGGAATACGAGCCGGCCGTCGTCACGTCTTGCCGGCTGCCCCGCCCCGCTCTGGCTCGCGGGCTGCCTTGGAGCGGCGGCAGGCGCCGCCGCAGGAGCAGTGCTCGCCGGCTCCTCCACCGGCCCGTCGTCGCGCTCGCCGAGGGACACGCGGTCTACCAGCCACAAGCCACGGTCATAGACTAACAGGGCTGTGAGCGGCTCGGAATTGCCCGTCTCCTCGCCCTGCCGCAGCAGGGAGGCGTGGATTTCGTAGCTGGTGGGACTTTTGCGGCGCAGCTCGAGCAGGCGGGCATCCACGACGCCGGCCCCCAACAGCTCTGCTAGCAGTTGCCCGGCTTCACCCTCCCTGGCCGCAGCCGTCAGGTAGAGGCGCGACGCGGCCTCGAGATCACCGGCCACCAGCCGGTCGAGAAAACCGCGGGCCGTGCGCTCGGCAAGCATGTCGCTGACTTGCAGGCGGTTGGGCGGCGGGCTCCCGGTGGCATCTCCTGAGGGCTGGCCGTTCGCGGGTACCGGTGCCGGCGTGGCATCGGGAGGGGAGGTAGGGACGGCGGCCGAGGGCTCCCGCGTGGGAAGCGGCGCCGTTGTGGCCGTGATCTCCAGGGGAATGGCGGTGGGCGTCGGCGCGAACTGCTGGGGGCCGCAGGCAGCCAGAGCCAGCAGCAGTCCCAGGAAGAGCATAGATCGGGCGAAAACTCTATTCGTAGCGGAGCGCATCGATTGGATTCAACCTCGCGGCCCGAAAGGCCGGATAGATGCCAAACAGCAGTCCCACGGCAGCGGAAACACCCGTCGACAACAGGATGACGTCTGGTGTAATGACCGTCGTCAGGTTTTCGGCCAGGCTACCGACGACCTGTGCCCCGGTGACGCCCAGGGCCACGCCCAAAAGGCCGCCGATGAGAGACAGGACGACGGCTTCCACCAGAAACTGGAGCAAGATGTCCCGCCGCTTGGCTCCCACGGCCTTGCGAATGCCGATCTCGCGCGTCCGTTCTGTAACTGAGACCAGCATGATGTTCATGATGCCGATGCCGCCGACCAATAGAGAGATGGCGGCGATGGCGCCCAGAAAGATGGTCAGGACGCCGGTGATGTCGCCAAAGATAGATAGCAAGTCGGTCTGGTTGATGATGGTGAAATCGTCCTCGTCTCGAAAGGCGATGTCGTGCCGCTGCCGCAACACGTTCGTGACATCCTCGGCGGCCTGGTCCATGAGCGACTCGTCGGCCACCTGGACGTAGAGCATCGACAGCAGCGGCTCGCCGCTGCGGCTGCGCCAGCGCGGAAAAAGCCGTGTCTGGGCAGTGGTCAGCGGGACATAGATCACATTGTCCTCAGATCCAAAGCCTGCTCCGCCCTGCTCCTCCAGGACGCCTACCACTCGAAAGGCGATGCGGTTAATCTTGATCGTTTGGCCGATCGGATAAGTGCCCTCCTCGAAGAGGTTCTCAAAAGCCCCGCCGCCCAGGACCGCGACACGGGAGCGAGCATCCACATCGCCCTGGCCAATAAAGTCGCCTATGGTGACGACCTTGTTGCGCACCGACGCAAAGTCGGGGGTCACGCCCGAAACCTCGGTGCGGATGTCACGCCTGCCCGCCACGACGTCGGCGCGCGACGACAGCTCCGGCGCTACGCTCTGGGCATCGGGCACCAAGAAGGGGTCGGCAAGCGCCCGGTAGTCGCCCATGGTGATTTCTGGCTGTTTACTGCTGCTACTGCTGCCTTCGAGTGAGCCGGGAAACACGTACAACAGGTTGGTGCCGATGCTCTGGAATGACTCTTCCACCAGCACCTCCACGCCCTTGCCCACGGACATGAGGGTAATGACAGCCCCGACGCCGATGATGATGCCCAGCATGGTGAGGATGGCGCGCAGCTTGTTGGACAGCAAGGCGCCCAGAGCGATGCGTATGCTTTCTGTGAGCGTCACCGGCTGCCCCGCAGCTCGTCGCTGTCGATGAGCCCGTCGCGGATACGAACGATGCGGCGTGTCTCGGCGGCGATGTCCGGATCGTGGGTCACAAAGACGACAGTGATCCCCCGCTGGCCGTTGAGCTCATGAAAGATGCGCATGATCTCTTCGCCGGAATGGCTGTCCAGGTTGCCCGTGGGCTCATCGGCCAGGATGATGGCCGGCTCGGTCACCAGGGCCCGGGCAATGGCCACGCGCTGCTGCTGGCCGCCCGAAAGCTCGTTGGGCCGGTGATGGAGCCTGTCGCCCAGGCCGACCGCCTGCAAAGCAGCCTGGGCCCGCTCTCGTCGCTCGCGCGAGCTGATGCCGGCATAGATGAGCGGCAGGGTAACGTTCTGGAAGGCCGTGGTGCGCGCCAGAAGGTTGAATGTCTGAAAGACAAAGCCAATCTTGCTGTTGCGAATATCGGCGAGCTGGTTGTCGTCGAGCCCGCCGACGTCGGTGCCGTCCAACCAGTAGTGCCCACCAGTCGGCTGGTCGAGGCAGCCGATAATGTTCATCAGCGTCGACTTGCCCGAGCCCGATGGCCCCATGATGGAGACGAACTCACCCTCGTCGATGGCCAAGGAGACACCACGCAGGGCGTTCACGTCGACGTCGCCCATGCGATAGACCTTGCTGATATCCTGGATGCTGATAAGTTGGCCATCCATCTTACGGTGGCCCCATTTCCTGCATCGTCTGGCGCAGCCGTGTGCCGGACGACTCCTGGACGAGGACGACGACATCGCCCTCCTCGAGGCCGGCCAGGACCTCGCTGCGGGTCTCGTCGCGCTGGCCGGTTTGGATCTCGACGGGTTGGACCTGCCCGTTCACGAGCTTGTCGACGTACACCTGGCCTGTGGCGCGGTCGATGCGGATAAAGCGGTTCGGCACAAGCAGCACGTCTTCACGGCGATCGACGACCAGGTCAGCATTGGCGGTCATGCCCGCGCGGAGGGGAGCGCCGTTGGGGCTGAGCTGGACCGTGACAAGGTAGCTGACGACGAGGGCCTCGGGTAGTGCCGTGTCGGCAACCTGCGTCACCTCGCCCTCCAGGGTCACACCTGGCAGAGCATCCAGGGTAACGGTCACGGGCTGGCCAACCTCCACGCGCCCGATGTCGATCTCGTCCACGATCACTTCCAGGTGGTACTCGGACAGGTCGGTCAGGACAAAGGCGGGTTGGCCACCGCTCAGCTCTCCCTCACGAACGCCGACAAGCGTGACGATGCCGTCGTGGGGTGCCTGGAGAACGGTGCCCTCGAGCTGGTGCTGCGCCTGTCGCAGACCGATCTCGGCCTGTGCGACTGCCAGCTGGGCCAGCAGGAGATCCTCCTCCTGCACGCCCTCGCGCAAGCGAGCGAGGGCGGCTTCCGCCTGCACGACTGCCGAGCGAGCAGCGGCCACCTGATCCCCGGTTGGCTCCTGAACAGCGAGGTCGAAGCTGGCTTGCGCCGCCTCGTAGGCCGCCGTCGCCTGCTCCAGCTGTAGCGACTGGGGCAGCATGGCCACATCGGGCCTGTCGGCCACCTGGTCGTACGCCGCTTGGGCCTGCCGCAAGGCGGCCTCTGCCTGTTCCAGGTTACTGCCGGCCACGGTGATCTCCTCTTCGGAGAGGCCGTCCAACAGCCGGCGATAGGCGGCTTGGGCGCTCGACAGCCCCGCCTCTGCCGCGGCGATGTCATACTCGGCCGGTTCGCGCTGCAGGCTGAGGAGCTGTGCCTGGGCCGTAGCCAGAGCCACCTCCGCCTGAGAGATGGCGAACTCCAGGTCGGCGGTATCCAGGCGGGCCAGGGGGGAGCCGGACGCCACAAACTGACCCTCTTCGACGAGAACCTCATCGACTCGGCCCGGTGTCTGAAAACTGAGCGTCGTCTGCTCCTTGGGAAACACGGTGCCTGTGGCGTTGACCAGCGCCAAGAGGGTCCCTCGTTCCACCTGCACTTCTTCTCGCTGCTGCTGTGGCTCTTGGGCCGGCGCCAGGTAACTGTCATACACCCACCACCCGGCGACAGCCAAGGCCGCTATGACCACGAGGACGATGAACAACCTATTCATGGCCTTCTCCCGCCAAACTGCGCTCCTCCTGCTGCTCTACCTCTGTACGGAAAAAGCAGGCCCCGGTCCCTGACCGACGCCAGCTTTCGCGAGTGGCATTCAGCCCGATGTCTGCGTTCAGAGCTAAATGCTATCACACCGGTCATCTTTTGTCAAATGGCCCGGATTATGAGACACCGGGATTTGGTGCTATAATGGCCCGGTGGGAACCAGAAAGCCGCTTTTTCCGTCTATCCATTGAGCTGGCAAAGGGGAGAGCATTGTGTCTGTGCATTCTGATTGGCCGGAAGCTAGACAGCCGTATGGCGCGCCGGAGCCTTCAGGCGGTTCGGGCAGCCGAACCGTCCTCCTGCTCCTCGCGTCGGTCGCCGCCATCGTCCTCTGCCTCACGGGCGTCTTGGCTGCCAGGCTGCTGCGATCCGACGCCGCACCGGCTACAGTCCCGGCCTACGTGAGCGTGACCACGGCGGTCCCGCAGGAACTGGGCACGGTCCCTGCCGGCACCCCGGGCCAGCCGGAGCTCGAGATCCAGCCGCAGCAGGGCTACGTCGGTACCCTGGTCACCGTCACCGGCGTGGGCTGGTCTCCGGGCGAGCCGGTTTTCATATTCTTGCGCACCCCGCAGGGGGACGCTGCGGACAACTATGCCTACGCCGCCGCGGTGGCCGATGACCGCGGCAGCTTTCGCACGGCACTGACTTTTCCTAACGAGGCACGCTGGAGCGGCCAGACGGTGGCTCTCGTGGTCGCGCGCGGCAGCCGGTCGGGCCTGGAGGCGTCCGCCCCGTTGCAGCTCGTGATGCCCACGGCGACCAGCACCCAGCCGCTGCCCACGTTGCCACCGACGCAGCCGGCCACGGCTACGTCCCCGGCGACCAATACCCCGCCGCCGACGGCGACCGCCACGGCAACACCTACCTCGACCCCGACGCCCCCACCGGTCATCACCGACTGGCTGGGCGAGTACTTTGCCGGGCAGGGTCTCGCGGGTGTGCCGGTCCTGGTGCGCAACGACACGTCCATCGACTTTAACTGGGGCCTGGGCTCGCCCGGGGTCGACGTGCCTGTGGACCAGTTCTCTGCCCGGTGGACGCGGCAGCTCAGTTTCCGCGAAGCATATTACCGTTTTAGCGTGTGGTCCGACGATGGCATTCGCCTGTGGGTAGACGGCGAGCTGCTCATCGACGAGTGGCAAGATGGCGTCGTCGAGGCGTTCGCGGTCGACCGTTTCGTGCCAGGCGGCGTGCACTCGCTGCGTGTGGAATACTACGAGAACACGGGGGGTGCCATGGCCCGGTTTGTCCTGGAGCGGATCCAACCGCCGACGGCCACACCCAGCCCGACCCTGCCTCCGGCCAACACCGAGACGCCTACGCCCACTCCGTCGCCCACGAGTGCGCCTCCGGAGCAGGTGCTGCCGGATACGTGGCAGGGCGACTACTACTCTAATCCCGTGCTCAGCGGCGACCCGGCCCTGACACGGACGGACGCCGAGATCAACTTTGACTGGGGCCAGGGTGCGCCGGTGGAGGAGCTGCCTGCCGACGGCTTTTCCATCCGCTGGACGGGCAGCCAATGGCTGCCCGCAGGCCGCTATCGCTACTCCCTGGTGGCCGACGATGTGGCTCGGCTGCTCATCGACGGCCAACCGGTCCTTGGCCCCCAGCAGCTAGGCGCAGGTCCGCAGACAACGGCCGAGATCACCTTGGGCGAGGGCATGCACGTCTTCTTGGTAGAATACGTGGAGATCAGCGGCGGGGCCTCTATCAGCCTCTGGGGCGAAGGTGCAGCCGCAAGGGAGGCCGGTAGGTGAGACGCGCCGTCGCGGCTCCCTCGCCTCGGCGGCGTAAAAGAAGCCCGCGGAGCCCGGCGCCCGGTTTGGCGCAGAATCTGAGGCGTGTTATAATCGGCCAACATGAGTGAACGAGAGCCAGCCCACGTGCGTCTGCAGGCCATCATCCATGGGCGCGTGCAGGGTGTCAGTTTCCGCTATTACACCGTGAACCGCGCCATGGAACTGGGCCTTGCCGGGTATGTGCGCAACCGCGGCGACGGTGATGTCGAGGTCGTCGCCGAGGGGCCTCGCCCTCAGCTGGACCGGCTGCTCTCCTTTCTGCGCTCCGGGCCCCGCAATGCCTTTGTCACCGAGGTAGAAACGACCTGGACGGCCGCCACCGGCAGCTTCAGCCACTTCGAGGTGCGCTACTAGATGCGAAACAACCCGGAGCGCCTCGCCTGGACGGTCATGTCCGTCGCCTTTGTCGCCTTTTGCGTCCTGGTGACCACCATCCCCCTCAGCATTCGCAGCTACCTTCTGGGCGCCACAGACGCCGAGGAGACACAGGTGCAGCGCATTGCCGGCACCGTCCTGGTCCGGCAGTCGAACGGAGGGCAACTCGGCGGGGTCCTGGAGTCGGGCGTGGTGCTGCCCGGCGACGAGATCATTGTCGACTCGGCCACGCGTGCCGTCCTGGACCTCTTTGACCGCAGCCACGTCACCCTCTACAGCAATACGACCCTCGAGATTCTAGAGGTTGAATCACCCCGGTTTTCTTTGAGCGACGAGCCGAACCGCATCCGCTTGAGCTTGACGGGTGGGCTGGCGCGCGTGGGCGTCGCCCTGCCGCGGGAGCGCGATACCCAGTTCGAAGTGGTCACCCCTCACACGACGGTCTCCCTGGCCGAGGGCAGCTATCGCATCGAGGTGAACAACGACG
>JBFYTF010000115.1:0-3876 GCA_041300865.1 Anaerolineae bacterium | reverse complement strand
GCCAAATACCAGGCCGAGAACGTCAAGACGATGTTGACGACGGCTCACTATCGCGCCGGGCTGAACGCCGTGTCCGCCGACGAGATGGACGCGGCCCGAACCCATTTCGAGAGCGTGCTGGCCCTCGCACCCGACGATCAGCAGGCCCAGGATCAGCTCAACCTCGTCAATCTCTACAGCGCGGCGCTCAGTACCTGGGACAGGGACTGGTCGACCACAGTCCAGGCGTTTAAAGGGCTCTATGCCCTCGCCCCGGGCTACAAGGACGTCAAGAGCCGGCTGCACAACGCCTACGTCTCCCATGGCCTGGCCTATGGCGGTGAGAGCGACTGGTGCCGCGCTGCCGAGGAGTATGCCTCTGCCGTCCGAATCATGCCCCTGGAGTCAACGGTCGACGCCCGCGACGACGCTCGGATTCGCTGCCAGACGTCGGTTGCGGCGGCCCTGGCGTCTCCCACCGCGGCGTCCGCGTTCCCGACCGGAGCCACGGCCGCCGACGACGCGAGCGCCGCAGCGACGGCCACCCCGCGACCTGTGGCAGTGGGCACCGGGCGGATCATCTTTGCCAGCTACGATGCCCTGCGCGGCCGCGATGACCTGTACGTCGTCGACGTGGCCCAGCGCGACGCCAGGCTCCTTCAGGAGAACGCAACCCAGCCGGCGTTTGATGCCACCGGCACCCGCGTGGCCTTCCGCAGCCTCGATCCCCTGCACCTCGGTCTCGGCATCCTCGACCCCCGGACCGACAGCCACCTGGAAACGACCGTCCACTCTGAGGATTCCTGGCCGACCTGGTCCCCCGACGGGGGGCAGATCGTCTTTGCCTCTAACAAGCATGGCGACCGCAGGTGGCGTCTGTACGTGATCTCTCCCGGCGAGGTGCGTGGTGAGGGCCAGGAATGGATATTGGGCCAAATGCCGGCCTGGTCGCAGGATGGCAGCCGGCTTGCCTATCACGGCTGCGATGAGCGAGGTGACCGCTGCGGCGTGTGGGTGATGCAACCGGGGGGGTTTAACCCGGCGCCCCTCACGAGCAACGCCAGTGACACGGCGCCCGTCTGGTCGCCTGACGGCAGCCAGGTCGCCTTCGTGTCGAGCCGGTCCGGCAACCCGGAGATCTATGTGGTCGAAATCGCCACCGGTGCAGAGCGACGGCTGACCGATAGCGCCGCGGTTGACGTGGCGCCGGCGTGGTCACCCGATGGCAGAAGGCTGGCCTTTCTGTCCAACCGCGAGCGAGCTTGGGCAGTCTACATCCTCGACGTCAAGTCGGGCCAAGTGCAAAAGCTCATCGCGGCCGGCGACGCCTACCCGGATCCCCTGAGCGAGCGGTTGGATTGGATCCCGTAGCGAGCGGCGGCAAGGCGGCCACATAGCCAGAGGGACAGGGAGAAGATCGATGCGGATTGCATACACGGGTTCCAAAGGCCAGTTGGGAGCCGCCCTGGAGAGGGTGCTGGCCGCCGAAGAGCTCCTCGGCCTGGACCTCCCCGAGCACGACATCACCGATGCTCGTTCGATTGCGAAAACGATCGTCGACTTTCGACCCGACATCGTGGTCCATGGCGCCGCCATGACCGACGTCGAGGGCTGCGAGCGACATCCGGAGCTGGCTTTTCGTGTCAACGCCCTTGGCACGCAGAACGTGGCCCTGGCCTGCGAGCGGGCTGGAGCCGCACTGGTCCACGTCAGCACCAACGACGTCTTTGACGGCCGCCTCGGCAGAGCGTACTATGAGTGGGACGAGCCAACGCCCCGCAGCACCTATGCCCGCTCGAAGGCAGCCGGCGAATTTTACGTCCGCAGCCTGCTGCGGCATTTTTACATCGTGCGCACTGCCTGGGTATATGCCCGGGGTGGCAGCAACTTTGTGACCAAGATCGTGGCGGCGGCCGACAAGCATGGCAGCCTGCGCGTCGTGACGGACGAAGTGAGCGCACCGACCTATGCCCCCGACCTGGCCTTGGCCATCGCCCGGCTGCTGCGAACAGATCACTACGGCGTCTACCATTTCACCAACAGCGGCATTTGCTCCCGCTACGACTGGGCAGTCAAGATCCTGGAGCTGGCAGGCCGGGGTCAGGTCCCGATAGAAGCCATTACTACCGGCCAGTGGCCCCGCGCGGCCGAGCCACCCCTCTACGCCCCTATCGTGAATTTCGCCGGTGCCGCCCTGGGCATCACCCTACGGCCGTGGCAAGAGGCGCTGGAGGAGTACTTTGCTGGCTAGTGTCGTCATTCCCAACTGGAATGGAGCACAGCATCTGCCCGTCTGCCTCGATGCCCTGCGAGCCCAGACGCACACCGACCTGGAAGTCATCGTCGTGGACAATGCGTCGACAGACGAGTCGCAGGCGCTGCTGAGCCGGGAATACCCCGAGGTGCGTGTCCTGGCCCTGCCCCGCAACCTGGGGTTGACGGGCGCTAACAACGCCGGCTTCCGTGCCGCCCGGGGGGAGGTCCTCGTCTCGCTGAACAACGACACGGAGGTCGACCCGCACTTTGTCGAGGCCCTGGCCGGCGCGCTGCGGGCACATCCGGAAGCGGGCATGGCCGCCGCCAAGATGTTGCTCTTTGACCGGCGAGACACCATCCACTCCGCCGGCGACGGCTACGGCCTGGACGGTATCCCCTTCAACCGCGGCGTGTGGCAGCGCGACGAGGGCCAATTCGACGAGCCGGGCTGGATCTTTGGTGGCTGTGGCGGTGCGGTAGCCTACCGGCGCAGCATGCTGGACGAGATTGGCCCCTTTGACGAGACGTTTTTCATGTACTGCGAGGACGTCGATCTCAACTGGCGAGCACAGCTCGCCGGGTGGCGATGCTGGTACACGCCTGAGGCAGTGGTCTATCACAAGCTGAGTGCCACAGGCGGGGGGCCGATCGCCAGCTACTACACCGGGCGCAACACCCTCTGGGTTATCGCCAAGAACTATCCGGGTGCGCTACTCCGGCGGCACTGGCGACACGTCGCCGGTGCGCAGGTTGCCGTTGCCCGTGATGCCCTGCACGCCTGGCGCGGCGAGGCGGCGCGGGCACGGCTGCGGGGACAGCTCGCCGGCCTGGCCGGCTGGCCGCGGCTGCGCCGCAAGCGCCCAGGCATCCGCCGCGTGTCCGACGCTGCCATCGAATCGCTTCTGCGACAGACCCCTTGACCGGCACCATCCTCAACGTCGTGGGCATCCTCATCGGCGGCACGCTGGGCGCCATCCTGGGCGACAGGCTGCCTCCCCGGTTGCGCGAAACAGTGGTGCAGGGTATGGGCCTGGTGGTGCTGGTTATCGGCATGGACATGGCCCTGGGAACGGAAAACGTCCTCATCGTCCTGGGCAGCATCGTCGCCGGGGGCATACTGGGCGAGTGGTGGCAGCTGGAGGCGCGCCTGGACAGCCTGGCCCGCTGGGTGGAGGCCAGGGCAGCGCGCATCCCCCTACTCACCCGGGGCGACTTTAGCCGGGGCCTGGTCAGCGCCAGCCTTCTCTTTTGCATCGGGCCTATGGCTATCCTCGGCTCCATGGAGGATGGGCTGCGGGGCGACTATAGCCTGCTGGCGATCAAGAGCGTGCTCGATGGCTTTACCTCGTTGGCATTTGCCGCCGCGCTGGGCATGGGGGTCACTTTCGCCGCCCTCGCCGTCCTGGTGGTGCAGGGCAGCCTGACCCTGGGGGCCTCCCTGCTGGAAGGCGTGCTGACCGAGCCCATGATCGCCGAGCTGACCGCCACCGGGGGGGTGATGATGCTCGGCCTGGGGGTGGTGATGCTCGAGATCAAGCGCATCCGCGTGGCCAACCTGCTGCCCGCCCTGGCCCTGGCGCCCATCCTCGTCGCCCTGTGGCAATGGGCCAGCCTCCCCTGAGCGCCTGGGGCACGGCGCGA
>JBFYTF010000105.1:0-10163 GCA_041300865.1 Anaerolineae bacterium | reverse complement strand
GAGCGAACAAGCTCCACACAGGCATTGGGGTCAGGGCCATAGCCCACTACGTCGCCCAGGCACCATATCTCGTCTACCGGACCAGCGTCGTTCAACACCGTCAGGAGGGCTTCGAGGTTGCTGTGAATATCAGAAACGACCAGCGTTCGCATGCGATGTCCTTCTTCTAGACTGCGGCCCATCATACCACCAAGTACAGTTCCGGTCAAGTGCTTGTCGTTTGCGCGTACTGGGTGTATAATGGCGCGCGAAGGTACAGACTGTGACAGTTTTGAATCAAGACACGCTCGACCTTATCAGCCACAGCGCTGCGCAGACCAGAAGGTTCGGCGCCCGCCTGGGCATGCTGCTCCGTCCCGGCGACGTAGTCTGCCTCGAGGGCGACCTGGGCACGGGCAAGACGTGCCTGGTGCAGGGCGTTGGCCTCGGCCTGGGCCTGACAGAGCCTGTGACGAGTCCCACTTTTACCCTGGTCGCGGAATATCGCCCACCCCGCCCGGCGCCGGCTCTGTACCACGTCGACGTTTACCGCCTGGACGATGCCCCGCTGGAAGCCCTCGCTTTTGGCCTGGACGACTATCTGGGGGGGGACGGCGTGTGTGTCATCGAGTGGGCGGACCGGGTTGAGGAGCTGCTGCCCGAGGAGCGCCTGTGGTTGACGTTTCGGCACCTGGACATCAGCAAGCGCGGCATTCTCATGAAGGCCAGCGGTGATCGCTACCGCCAGCTGCTGCACGAGTTTCGCGAGAGTGCCTTTGGTGTGTGAGCGATCCTGATACCAGCGGGTAGGGAAGGACACGAGGTAGTCACGCCATGCTGTTAGCCATCGATACCGCGACGCGTATGGCCGGGCTGGCCCTCTACGACGAGGTCCAGGGCTGGATCCTCGGCGAAGAGCTGTGGCATTCGGCGAACAACCACACGGTCGAGCTCATGCCGCGCCTGGTGCGCATGCTGGCCGTGCAAGGGCTCGGCCCGAAGGACCTGACAGGTTTGGTCGTGAGCCTGGGCCCCGGCTCTTTTTCTGGCCTGCGCATTGGGCTGAGCCTGGCCAAGGGCCTGGCGTTCGGCAGTCGCCTGCCCCTGGTCGGCGTTCCCAGCCTGGACGTTGTCGCCGAGCCGCACAAGGCCCAAAACCTGCCGATCTGGGCAGTGCTGCGCGCCGGCCGCGGCCGGGTGTGCGCCGGCAACTATGTGCGCAGCCGCGGCCGGTGGCGGCGCCGGGGCCCCATGCTCCTCACCACCTGGACCGAGCTCCTGGAGCAGGTCGTCGAGCCGGTGCTCTTCTGTGGCGAGATCGACGCCCGGGAAGCCGAGACAATCCGCGAGCGTCTCGGCGAGGCATCCCTGCTCGTCACGCCCGCTGCCGCGCCTCGCCGGGCCGGCTACCTTGCGGAGCTGGGCTGGAAGCGTCTGCACCGTGGCGATGCCGACGACGCGGAGACCCTGTCCCCCATCTACTTGCCCCAGCCGCAGATCGATGCCTGAGCGTTTGCCCTACGTGATAGACTCCATGACCCTGGACGACATTAACCAGGTCATGGAGATCGAGCAGCTTTCATTTTCCGCCCCCTGGTCGGCGCGCGCCTACCGTTTCGAGCTGACCGAAAACGAGAACAGCGTCATGCTGGCCGTCCGGCAGGCCCCCACCGGCGGTTGGCTGCGCCGCTGGCTGCTGCTTCACAACCCGGTCGGCCGGCAGCCGGTGCTCGGCTACGCCGGCATGTGGCTGCTGGTGGACGATGGCCACATCGCGACCATTGCCGTCCATCCTGCCTGGCGGGGCCGCGGCCTGGGCGAGATGCTGATCCTGGCCCTTCTCGATCAGGCCCGGCAGCGGGGTGCCCGCCGGGCAACCCTCGAAGTGCGGGTCACTAACGAGGGCGCGCAGCAGCTGTATCGCCACGTGGGTTTCGACATCGTCTCGCGGCGGCGGCACTATTATGCCGACAACAACGAGGATGCCTACATCATGACCACGCCCGACTTTCAACAGGCCGAGTTCTGGGCAAACCTGGAGAGGCGCAGGACACGGCTCTATGCGCGCCTGCGAGCCGAGAATGCTGCCCCTGCCCGGTCGCCGCAAGGTAACGCGCAGTCCCGCGGCTAGACAAAACCCGGCAGATGGGGTAAAATGTGCAAGTAGCCGGCGTGACATTGGGCGCACAGACGGCAGTGAGCGAAAGGAGCGGGAGCTTGAGCGAGCTCCAAAGCCTGTATCGGGAGATTCAGCGCTGCGAAAAGTGTATTCTGAGCCAGGGCCGGACCAACGTCGTGCCGGGCGAGGGCCCTGAAAACGCGGACATCCTGTTCATCGGTGAGGGGCCTGGCTTTCACGAGGACCGGCAGGGACGTCCTTTCGTCGGCGCAGCCGGCCAGTACCTCGAGGAGCTCTTGGCCAGCATCGGCCTCCGGCGCGACCAGGTCTACATCTGCAACGTGGTCAAGTGCCGCCCGCCCGCCAACCGTGACCCGCTGCCCGAGGAGATCGAGGCCTGCCGGCCTTATCTCGACCGTCAGATCGAGCTGGTGCGTCCCCGCCTGATCGTCACCCTCGGGCGATTCTCGATGGCACGCTACTTTCCCGGCGCTTCAATCTCGCGCATTCACGGCCAGGCCAAGCGGGTGGGAAACATGGTCTATTATCCCATGTTCCACCCCGCGGCTGCCCTCCACCAGCCCCGTTGGCGGACGCTGCTGGAGGAGGACGTGAACAAGATCCCGGAGCTGTTGGCCCGGCAGGAACAGGCCGAAGAGAGCCAACCCGAAGCTCCCCGGGCAGAGCAGTTGACCCTGTTCTGATCCCCGCCGGGCCTGGACACAGGCGGCGATGCCGAGTTGCCGGCCCCCAGTTTGTTCTGCGCAAGGGCGAGGTTCAGGGCGCCCCGGCGCGGCGCGCGTGCGAAAAAGGAGGTGGGTTGATCGAGGACATACTCAAAATAATCTCCCTGGGCGGCATCGGCCAGATTGGCAAGAACATGACCGTCTTCGAGTACGACGGCCAGCTCCTCGTCGTCGATTGTGGGCTCATGTTCCCCGAAAGCGATATGCTGGGCATCGACATTGTCATACCCGATATGGCCTACGTGTTCGAGCGCAAGGACCAGGTGCAGGCCATCATCGTCACCCATGGGCACGAGGATCACATCGGTGCCCTGCCCTACCTGGTGGAAAAGGTGCGGGCGCCGATCTATGCCACGCGGCTGACTCGGGGCCTCATCGAGGTCAGGCTCAAAGAACATCATCTGCTGGACGTCGCCGACCTGCGCACCATCTCGCCCGACGATCATCAGCTCTGCCTGGACCTGGGACCGTTTGGGGTCGAGTTCTTTCGCGTCAGCCATTCCATACCCGACAGCGTGGGCCTGGGCATCACGACACCCGTGGGGCTGGTGGTGTATACCGGCGATTTCAAGTTCGACCAGACCCCCGTCGACGGCCGCCTGACCGATTTTGCCAAGCTGGCCGAGCTGGGGGGCCGCGGCGTGCACGTCCTGCTGTCCGACTCGACCAACGCCGAGACGAGCGGACAGACACCGTCCGAGGAGGTGGTGAGCGAGAATTTCCAGCGTATTTTTGCCCAGGCACAGGGCCGGATCATCGTCGCCACCTTCGCCTCCAACATCTCGCGTGTCCAACAGGTCGTAGACACGGCGCGCCGTTACAACCGCCGGGTGGGCCTCGTCGGTCGCTCCATGCTGAACTATGCCAAGAAGGCCTACGAGCTTGGCTACCTGGACTTCTCGCCCGACGAGTTTCTGTCGCCGCAGCAGATGAGCGCCCTGCCCCCGAACGAAGTGGCCATCGCCTGCACAGGCAGCCAGGGCGAGCCAACCTCGGCCCTCGTGCGCATGTCGGTCGGCGAGCATCGCCAGGTCAACATCCGGCCCGGCGACACGGTCGTCGTCTCGGCGACGCCCATCCCTGGGAACGAGGAACTGGTGAATCGCACCATCAACAACCTGTTCCGCGCCGGCGCTGACGTGTACCACCAGGAGCGAATGCAGGTGCACGTCTCGGGCCATGCCAGCCGCGAGGAACACAAGCTGATGCTGAACCTCACCCGGCCACGCTTTTTCGTGCCCATGCACGGCGAGTTTCGGCACCTCGTGCACCACGCCCGCATGGCCCAGGAGGTTGGCATCCCGGCAGAGAACATCTTTGTCGTCGAGAGCGGGCAGGTCCTGGAGTTCGCTGCTGATTGGGCCCGCGTTAACGGCCAGGTGACCGAAGGCCACGTGCTGGTCGACGGTCTGGGCATCGGCGACGTGGGAAACGTAGTGCTGCGCGACCGGCACCTGCTCTCGCAGGACGGTTTTGTCGTCGTCGTGGTGGCCCTCAATGCCGACACGGGCGCAGTGGTGGAAGGGCCGCACATCATCACCCGGGGCTTTGTCTACATCCGCGAGTCAGAGAGCCTCATAACCGAGGCAGAGCAGCAGGTATTGGACGCCCTGGGACACGGGGGCGGGCCTGCCGCCGCCAGTGCCACCAAGATCAAGGACCGGCTGGCCACGTTTCTGTACGAGCAGACCAAGCGCCGGCCCATGATCCTACCCGTCGTCATGGAGGTCTAGCAGTCGGTCAAGAACCTCAGTGTGGTTAGTCCGGCGCCAACGGGCTCCTGCGGGCTCGGACAGACGCCGGCTGGCCGTCCTCATAACTTGGGAGCAACCAGACATATGGCCTTGAACGTCTCTCGGATCACGGAGTATCTCTTTATCTCCACCCGCCTCAGAGAAGAGGACCTCGAAGCCATCCGCGAGCTGGATGTCCAGCTCATCGTCGGCATGATCGCCGAACGGCGACCCCCCCGCAAGCTGGCCGAGCTGAAAATCCCCATCTTGTGGCTGGGAACGTTTGACTTTATCCTGTTTCCCATTCCCCTCGCGACTCTCTACCGCGGAGTCGACGCCGCTCTGCCCGTCATCCGCGAGGGCCACCAAGTGTTGGTGTATTGCCAGGCGGGCCGGCATCGGAGCGTAGCCATGGCCGCGGCCATTCTCATCGGCATGGGCCATTCGGCAGACGAGGCCATGGCGCTCATCGTCGAAAAGCGGCCGGTGGCCGATCCAGGCATCTGGCACATCAGGCGCCAGATCCGTCGCTTTGAGAAGTACTGGCGCCGCAGGCAGACGCTGGAGGAGAAAAAAGGTGTCAGCGAAGCGAGTTGAGGTCATCGTCAACCCGGCTGCCGGGCAACCGCAGCCGATCCTGCATACCCTGAACCAGGTTTTCGGGGAGGCAGGCGTGCGCTGGGACGTATCTATCACCCAGGAGCCGGGCGACGGCATTCGCCTGGCACGCGAGGCCCTGGATCGAGGAGCCGACATCATAGCCGCTTGTGGTGGCGATGGCACGGTAATGGAGGTCGGCAACGCCCTCGTCGGCAGCGACGTGCCCCTGGCCATCCTGCCTGCCGGCACAGGCGACGTCCTGGCCGTGGAGCTCGGGATTCCCACTGCCCTGGCCGATGCCGCCCGCCTGGCCTGCAGCGACGAGGCCCGCCTGCGCCGCATCGACGTCGGGCAGCTCAAGGATCGCTACTTCTTGTTGCGGCTGGTCTTGGGCTTCACGGCGCGACAGATCGGCCTCACGACCCGCGAGATGCGGGACCGCTTTGGCAAGCTGGCCTACCTCATCGCCGCCTTTCAGGCGCTGGGTGAGACTGCTCCCGTTTTGTTCCGCCTGACTCTCGATGGGCGGCATGAGGAATACGAGGCCGTGGCCTGCATCGTCGCCAACGCCGGGCGATTGGGAATCTATGACCTCAGCATAGCGCCCAATACGACCATCGACGATGGCCTGCTGGACGTCCTCGCCGTGCGCAACCTCGACCTGCCCTCCTTGTCGTCGGTTGTAGCCAGTATCGTGGCCGCGAACCCGGATCAGGCGAACCTGGGGCATTGGCAGGCACGCGAGATCCGCATCGAGTGCGATTCGCCCGAGCCCGTCGTTATCGACGGAGAAGAGTACGGCGAGACCCCCATCGAGCTGACCGTCGTGCCCGGCGCCCTCGTCGTGCTCGTGCCAGGCGAAAGCCCGCCGCCAGAGGCGGCAGCACCGGAGGATGCACCCCAGGCGGAGGCCCGGGAAGAGTGAACGAAAAAAACGCACCTGCCAGGCCGGCAGGTGCGTTGCTGTCCGTTCTTGGGCCTCAGCCCATCGATCGCCGCCACCGCGACGGGGCCAGGACATCGCCCAGCCGGCTCAGCTCCTCGCGATTCGGCAGCGCACCGCTGTCCTCCGGCTTTTTCTCTTCCTTGGGCTTGTGGATGACGTAAAAGCGCACCGGCTCACTCTTGGTCTCGTTGCCTGCGGCGTCATACGCCACGACGTGCACCAGGTGTGACTCGGTGTACTTGCCGCTGCTGGCAATGATCATGAACCCACTCTCCCAGGTCTGGGTGATGGTCTTGCCGTCAGGGCTGACTTCCACCCATGTGACCTTGACCTCCTCCTGGCTCACGGTGCCGTCAGGGTTCGTGACGGTCCGCGTTTCGACCACCGCGGGCATGTTGGGGTTGGGTGGCCTCAGGTCTTTCATCTCCAAGACCCACTTGACGGCGTACGGTTCCACGACGGAAAAGTCGACCAACTCGTCGTCCAGGAAGAACTCGACCCTGTCGATCTGGACGTTATCGCTGACATCGGCGGCCAGGTTGGCCCACTCGTCGGATGCTTCCAGCTCGTAGACGCGGCCTAGCCAGGGATAGCCAACGTAGGCTTCCGGTGGGGTGTTGTCGACAGTGACATAACTCGTCGCTCGTCTGAAGTTCTGGCTGTGGTCTACCACCGTCAGCTGCACGGTATAGAGGCCATCCTGCAGGCCCCGCACATCCCAGAACTCCAGGACGTCGTTGTCCACCTGGTTGTAATGATCGCCGCCGATCTGGCTCCAGGCCGAGGGGTTGAGCCCCTCGCCGAACTCCAGGCGGTAAAAGTTAAAGTCGCCCGAGCGGGCGTTGCCGCGGATTCCCACCACGCCTTTGACGTGGCCGCCCAGGTTCGGATCGAGGATCACCACCTCGCCGCCTTCTGGGCTGCAGCCATAGATCTCGTCACGCTGGGTGGGTGGTTGCGGAATATTGTTTTGCCGCACCCAGTTGGCCGCTTCAGGGGGATAGATCTCGTACACCCGCTCTTCCACAAGCTCCGGCGGTGTGCAGGCCGTGGCCAGCTTGCCCGTCTGGCGGTTCACGCGCTCCACGTGGTGGACGCTGCAGTATTCGGTGGGCTCGGTGCCCTCGACGAACAGGGCGTTGACCCGGTTAGGGCAGTGCTCTGTGGCCAGGAGCCCCGAGACGGCACACACCTCGGCTGTGACGAGCCCGGGCGGCTTGGGAAAGTTGTCGACGATCTCGCCCAGGACTCGTTGGGCATGTCCCTCGTTATAGATCCGCTCCATGACATTGTGCCAGACAGGTGCGGCACCTCGCGAGCTGGACACCCCTTCCATGGGCACGTTGTCATTGTTCCCGACCCACACACCGGTGACGATCTGGGGTGTGTAGCCCACGGTCCACACGTCCTTGTAGTCGGTCGTCGTGCCCGTTTTGGCTGCTGCCGGCCGGCTGAGGCGCAAGGGGCTGTTGCTGCCAAAGACCGGGGCCCGAGCGTTGTTGTCGGCCAGGATGTTGGTGAGCAGGTAGGCCTCCTGCGCTGACAGCTCACGGCCGTCGGCCAGCACCACGCTGCGCGCTTCCGGCTGCTTGTACTCCTCCAGCACCTGGCCTTTGGCGTCCTCGACCCGCAGGATAGAAACCGGGTCCAGCTCCCGGTATCCGGGGCGTGCCAGCTTGGTCGGCTGGCCCATCATCGAGCCGCCGTTGGCCAACACGCCGTAGGCATAGGCGAGATCGAGCAGCCACACCTCGCCGCCGCCCAGGGTCAGGCTGAGCCCGTAGTAGTCGAGGTCCTGGTTCAGGGTGTTGATGCCCATGGCGTGCGCGGTGCGTATGACGTTGCCCACGCCCACCATGTCCAGGACCTTGACCGCCGGGATGTTTCGCGACTGGCCCAAAGCTGCCCGCAGGCTGCGGGGCCCCAGGTACTCGCGGTCATAGTTCTCGGGGCAGTAGGGCGGGTTGGGATAGTCGTCAAAGCAAGAGTGTACGTCCATCACCATCTCGGCCGCGGTGTGCCCCTGATGGAACGCGGTCAGGTAGCTGAACGGCTTGAAGGACGAGCCTGGCTGCCGGGGAGCGACGGCCACGTTGACGTTGCCGTCGATCTCTTCGTTCCAGTAGTCGAGGCTGCCCACCATGGCCAGGATCTCGCCCGTCCGTGTCCGCAGGACGACGACGGCCGCGTTGCTCACGTCCTCACCCTCTGCCTGGAGCTTGGCGACGTGGGCCCGCGCCTCTTCTTCGGCGATGCGCTGGACGTCCAGGTCGACGGTGGTGTAGACCTTGAGTCCTCCCTGGTAGAGAAGCTCCGGTCCATAGCGATCCTCAAGCTGCTTGCGCACATAGACGGCAAAGTGGGGAGCCACCAGGTCGTAGCGCTTGAGCATGGAGGAGTGGATCTGCAGCGGCTCGGCAAACGCCGCTTCGGCTTCGGTGCGGGTGATAAAGCCTTCGGCAACCAGCCGCTCCAGGGCGATACCCTGCCGTTTCTTGGCCTCGTCCGGGTTGTCAATGGGATTCATGGCCGGGTACTGGACGATGGGCGCCAGCATGGCCGCCTCGGCCAGGGTCATCTCCTGGGCATGTTTGCCGAAATAGACCTGTGAAGCCGCCTCAACACCAATGGCCCAGTTGCCATAGTAGTTCGTGTTCAGGTACCATTCCAGGATCTGATCCTTGGAATACTGGCGCGAGATCTCCATGGCCATGATGGCTTCCTTGATCTTGCGCGCATACGAGAGCTGGTAGCGTTCCTCCTCGGGGATGAGGATGTTCTTGACCAACTGCACCGTGATCGAGCTGCCGCCCTGGACCCCCTCACCTTGAAGGTTCAGCAAGAAGGCGCGGGCGATGCCCTGGGGATCGATGCCGATGTTCGTGTAGAACGTCTTGTCTTCCAGGGCGATGGTCGCGTTGCGAAAGTCCTCGGGGATCTGCTCCAGGGGCAGCAGGGTGCGGTCGCCGTGGCGCGGGTCGATGACCTCCATGAGGAGCACCTTGCCCGTCCGGTCATAGATCTTGGTCGTCTCGAACTGCTCCTGGCGGGTGACAATCTCCCCCGGGTCGGGCAGGTCCTTGGCATAGTAGCTGTACACCCCGGCCGCGCTGGCAATGCCCGACACGACCGACAGCAGCAGGCCGGCAACAAGCAGCACCACCAGGCCCACTGCCAGCTGGGCGATCAACTTGCCTGCGCCGCCCCTGGCTCGCTTGCGGCGTTCTCGCCTGTGGCGAAGGAGCCAGGCTCTTTCCTGTGTGTCCATCCTCACACTCCGCTCCGTAGGTAGCGCGAAAGGGGGGCCGGATCGCCACGCGACCTGCTCCCCTCTTCAAGCGCCAATATAGCTGAAGATCTTCAGAAACGCAAGCTCCGGTGCGGGCTGGGCAGCCCTGCCGAGCTACGCCTGGGGCACGCTTTTCCTGCTCTTTGCCCACGCCGCGCGCGGCAGGGCGCACCGGTCACCCTTCGGCGGGCATCATCGGGATGTGGATGCCGTGTTCCCGGGCAAAGGCAATCGCCTGGGGGTAGCCGGCATCCACGTGGCGCACGACGCCCATGCCGGGATCGTAGGTCAGCACCCGTTTCAGCCGCCGAGCGGCGGCGGGTGTGCCGTCGGCGACGATGACCTGCCCGGCGTGCAGACTGTAGCCGATGCCCACGCCGCCGCCGTGGTGAAAGCTGACCCACGTGGCGCCGCCCACAGTGTTCAGGGCAAAGTTCAGCAGGGGCCAGTCGGCGATGGCGTCGGAGCCGTCGAGCATGCCCTCCGTCTCGCGGTTGGGGCTGGCCACCGAGCCGCAGTCCAGGTGGTCCCTCCCGATGGCGATGGGTGCGGTGACACGCCCGCTGGCCACCGCCTCGTTGAAGGCCAAACCGGCCTTGTCGCGCTCGCCATAGCCCAGCCAGCAGATGCGGCTGGGCAGCCCCTGAAAGGCAACCCGTTCCTGGGCCATCTTGATCCAGCGCACCAGGTGTTGCTTCTCGGGAAAGAGGTCCATGATGATCTGGTCGGTCTCGTAGATGTCCTGGGGATC
>JBFYTF010000095.1:0-31707 GCA_041300865.1 Anaerolineae bacterium | reverse complement strand
TATGGCGTGAGCAAACGGACCGGCAAGCTGGACTATGACGAGATTCGGTCGCTGGCCCGCGAGCACCACCCCCGGATGATCATCGCCGGCTTTACCTCCTACCCCTGGGCGCCCGATTGGCAGGCCTTCCGGGCCATCGCCGACGAGGTGGGCGCCAAACTGCTGGCCGACATCAGCCACCCCGTGGGCATGGTCATCGCCGGCGCCTTCCCCAGCCCCATCGGCATCGCCGACGTCACCACGTTTACCACCCACAAGACCTTGTGCGGCCCGCGCGGGGCGGTCATCGTAGCACCGACGAGGACCTGGCCAAACGCATTGACCTGGCCGTCTTTCCCGGCGAGCAGGGTGGGCCCCACCCGCAAAAGTTCGCGGCCATGGCCGTGGCCTTCAAGATCGCCCAGACCGAACCTTTCCGCCGCCTCCAATGGAAGATCAAGGAGAACGCCGCCGCCCGGGCCGAAGGGCTGCAGAAGCGCGGGCAGAAGCTGGCCTATGGCGGCACCGACAGCCATTTCTGCATGCTGGACCTCAACGGCGTGCCGGCGGCAGCCGGCAAGGGCAAGGGCCGTGTCAGTTTTCCGTTGCGCGGTGAGCCGGCCGTTCGCATCCTCGACCTGGCCGGCATCGTCGCCAACAAGAACACCATCCCCGGCGACACCGAGACGGCGCTGGCCATGGGCATTCGCCTGGGCACGCCCTGGTTAACGCAGCGCAGCTTTGGCCCGGCAGACATGGACCAGGTGGCCGATCTCATCCACCGCACGGTGGTCAACATCCAGCCCTTTTCCTACATGGCCCTGAGCGGGGAACTGCCCAGGGGCAAGATCGATCTGGACGTCTTCGAAGAGATCAAGGGCGAGGTAGCCGCGTTGGCGGCCAGGGGCGTGGCCGAGACAGAGGGCGAGGGCCGCGAGTACCCGCACTACTATCGCATCTGGGACGTGCCCTCGAACTCGGTTCCCGGTCTCAGGACCGCGCCCGGCCCCGTCCGGGAGGCGGCACTGGCGGCGGCCCGCAGCGGCGCCCTGGTGGTGGATCGCACCGACGCCGGACTGCTGCGCATCACCGGCGACCGTGCCCAGGCCTCGCTGCAGCAGATTTTGACCAGCGATGTGGGGGCGCTTGCTCCGGGAGAGAGCCAGCTGGCCTTCGTGTTGAACGAGGACTCGCTGGTCGTCGACGACGTCGCACTCTTGCGCCTGCGCAGCGACGACCTGGGCCGCGACCGCTACCTGTTGCGGACCAACGCTGCCAACCACGAACGGGTCAAGGCCTGGCTGCGGGCCTTGAGCGATGGCTACACGCTCTTTGACACGCACGAGATCTTGGCCAAGGTCGAGGGCCCGCTGATTGTCGACGATTTGCGCCACGTGCTGACGGACGAGACAGGCTGCCTGGCGAACCTGGCCCTGCACGGGCCAAAGAGCGCCGAGATCCTGCAGGCCGCCGGACCGCTGCCCGGACATCGCTTCGCCTATAGCCCGGCACACGTGGAGCTGGCCGTGCCCGCCGGGCAGGTGCAGGCCGTGCACGACCGGCTCGTAGAAGCGGGTGCACTGGCCGCGGGCTCCGACAGCGCCGAGGCGGTCCGCACCCTGCGGCAGGCCGCCGGGCTGCCTGATTACGCCGGCTATGCTGGCTACGGCCCCGATAGCGGCCGGCCGACCGGCCTGGAGATGTACCAGGCCGGCCACCGGGCCCGCTTCGAGCTGCGGGTGCCCTACTTCGTGGGCCACCGCAACCTGGACCCCGCGCGCAGCCGGCCCGAGCTGCCCGTCTTTGACTGGCATGAGCCCGAGGATGCGCCCCTCCAGCGCACGCCCCTCTACGGCTGGCACAAGGCCCACACGCGCAAGGTCATCCCCTTTGCCGGCTGGGAAATGCCGGTGTGGTATACCGGCGTCCTGGACGAGCACAAGGCCGTGCGCACTGCCGCGGGCTTGTTCGACGTCGCCCACATGGGCGTCCTGGAGGTCAGCGGCCCGCACGCCACCGAGTTCCTTGACCTGGTGCTCACCAACTATGCCCGCTGGTTCGACCCGGGGCTCAGCTTCTACAGCTTTTTCCTCGACCAGGACGGGCGCGTCATCGACGACGCCATTGTCTACCGCCGTGCCCGGGACCGCTACCTGATCGTCGTCAACGCCTCCAACGCCGACAAGGACCTGGCCTGGCTGAATGCCGTCAACGAGGGCCAGGTGCTCATCGACCGTGAGCGGCCCGACCTGAAAGTCCTGCGCCCGGCCACCATCCGCAACCTGAAGGACCCCAGCAGCGGCGACGAGATGCGCGTCGACCTGGCACTCCAGGGACCGGCCTCGCTGGCCATCCTGCAGAGCCTCGCGACAGACGCCCGTCTGAAGGACCGGCTTGCCCGCGTGCCCAAGACGGGGTTGATCGAGTGCGAGCTGGGCGGACCCGGCCAGACCTTTGACCTGGTCATCGCCCGCACCGGCTACACGGGCGAGGACATCGGCTACGAGCTCCTCGTCCACCCCGACCAGGCCCTGGCCTTGTGGGAGACGCTGTTGGAGGCGGGCCGGCCCTTCGGGCTGCAGCCCTGCGGTTTGGCCGCCCGCGACTCGACGCGCACGGAGGCGGGCCTGCCGCTCTACGGCCATGAGCTGGCCGGGCGGTTCGAGATCTCGCCCGCTGGCGCGGGTTTTGCCGGCTACGTCAAGCTGCACAAGCCCTACTTCGTCGGGCGCTCCGCTTACCTGGCGCGCGAGAAGGAGCGCAGCATGGAGATTGCCCGCTTCCGCATGGACGAGAGGGGGGTGCGCATGCCCAAGACCGGCGACCCAGTCGTCAATCGCAAGGGGCGGGCCATCGGCTGGGTGACGAGCGCCGCCGTGGACGTGGACGGCTGGATCCTGGGCCTGGCCTACCTGGAAAGCCGCTACCACCGCCCCGGCGACGAAATCGGGATTTTTGCCCTGCCGGCCAAGCCCGTCGTCGAAAAGGAGGACAAGGCCGGTCTGGCGCCAGGCGACAGCGTGCAGCTTCCCGAGGCCGCCACCATCCTCACCCGCTTTCCCGGCCCGGAAGAGGTCTCGCATTGGAGGGGCGCGCCGGTGACGGCGGTGCCCGCCTTCCTGCCCGCCAACGAGTAATCAGACTGTTTCCTGCCCGAATCACGAGAGCCCCCCGCCCCGGGGGCTCTCGTCATGTTCCTTTCCGGCTACCTCTGCGGCCGGCGCTAGTCACAGCCCTCCGGCTTGCGCCAGTGGTCGGTCACGGCAGCCTCGGCGTTCGGCGGCGCGCAGGAGAGCCAGGGGAGGCTGCTTAGGTTCGCGGCCCGCAGCCGGTAAGAACAGGTGTCGTCCACGGCCTCCAGGCGCAGCCCGTCCTCCGTCTGCTGCCAGCGATAGACGCCGACGATGTCAGGGCAATAGGGGTCATTGAAGAGCAGCAACTTGTCGGGGTCCTCGACCTTCGAGAGGCGATCGCGCGTGACGATGAAGGATCCCAGGCTGGACCAGGAGCGCCCCTCGTAAAAGATGCGAAAGGCGCCTCTCGCCAACTGCAGCTTCCACAGCCCGCCCTCGGGAGCATAGTCCGGGCAGCGCAAGCAGTGCACAACCTCACCCGTCGACGGCTCGACCTTGACGTAGGTGCCGTCGAGCACGGTCGGCTCATCTTCGACCAGGGGCAGCAGATAGGGATAGGGCTGCCTGGTCAGGAGGGCCGGCCAGCCCGTCGCCGCAGGTGTGACCGGTGCCGTCACCACAGGCGCGGCGGCGCCGTCCTCGGCCCCGCGCGGGGAGGCCGCGGCGCAGGCCACCAGCAGCGCCGGCAAGGCCAGGAACAGTGCGCCCCTTGCCGCCCAAGCCCTGCCCTTCAACAATCGCCTACCCATCGGGTTCTTCCTTCCTGTCGACAGAAGCTGCGCGTGCACCTGTTCCCCGACTATAGCATACCTCTCCCCTCTGTAAGGTAAGCTCGCTCCCAAATAGGGGGACGGGCCGACCAAATTGCATTGCGTACTCAAGTGTGGTATACTGCACCCCGGGCACGTCTTGCGAGCGGCCCCGGAGGTCAAACCTGGCACATTCTGTCCGGTACAACGAGGAGGTACAGTCGATGGAGATCAAAACCGAAAGCATGAAACGCGTCGTGTTGGTCAACGTGTCGGGCGAAGTGAACAGCGCCACGGCGCCCGATCTTGACCAGGCGCTGCGAGACCAGATCGCTGCGGGCCACAAGAACCTGGTGGTCAATTTGCGCGAAGTGAGCTTCATGTCGAGCGCCGGGCTGCAAGCCCTCATCGGGGCGCAGATGAAGGTGCGCCGCATGGTGCCGGGCGGCAACGTCGTGCTCGCCGAGGTGCCCCCTCGCCTCAGGGAAACCTTTGAGCTGGTAGGGTTTCACCACCTCTTTACGCTGTACGATTCAAACCTGGACGCGGTGGGCAGCTTCTAGCCGGTTTTTGAGGCGCCGTGCCCTGACCGGTGACGACCGCGACGGCAGCAGGCGCCTCCTCTATCGGGCTGTTTCCCGGCCCTATGGCTGTGTGTCGCGGGCCAGGAGCTCCAGCAGCTGCGTGTAGAAGCGCAGGTTGTGCATCGAAGCCAGCCGCAGGCCGAGGGCGTCGTCGACGTCAAAGAGGTGATGCAGGTAGGCAAGGGAATAGTTGCGACAGAGGCGGCAATCGCAGGCTTCCGAAATGGGCCCCGGTTGCCGCTTGTGCTTTTCGTCGCGGACGTAGACAAAACGATAGAAACGGTCCTGGCGCAGGTTCACCCCTTCCAGGCTCCCCGCATTCCAGGCATAGAGCCGCCCGTGGCGGGCATCGCGCGTGGGTAGCACGCAGTCAAAGATACGCCAGCCCATGGTGTGGCAGGCCACAATGTGTTCCGGGCTGCCGAGCCCCAGGGCAAAGCGTGGCAGCTCATCAGGGATGAGGGCCGCGGTGTAGGCCAGGATGTCGGCGGCCAGCACGCCCCCCGGCGTGAGCGGCCAGCCGCCAAAGCCAAAACCGTCAAAGCCCAGGGGCAGTAGCTCCTCGGCACAGGTACGGCGCAGATCTCGGTCGTAGCCTCCCTGCACGACGCCAAAGAGCAAGGGACGTGGCTTCCCGGCCTCGGCTCGCACCGCGACCAGGCGGTCAAATTCCTCGCGGCAGCGGCGCGCCCAGGCAACCGTGCGCTCCACCGACGCCTCGACCTCCGCCCGGCTCGCCTCGGGACTGGGACAGTCGTCCAGGCAGACGACCAGGTCGGAGCCGAGGTCGATCTGGAGGCGAATGCTGCGCTCGGGGGTAAAGAGCACCTTCTTGCGCTCGCCGTCCAGGTCGACAAAATGGATGCCGCGGGCGCTGATCGTGCCATACCTGGGGTTCTGGCGGATCATCGACATGAGCTGAAAGCCGCCCGAGTCCGAAGCGATGGGCCGGGTCCAGTCCATGAAGGTGTGAATGCCGCCCGCAGCCTTGACCAGCCCCACACCCGGCCGGCGGGAGAGGTGGAAAACGTTGACCACCAGCCCCCGCACGCCACACTCCGCCAGATCCTGGCTATCGACGGTGCGCACCACCCCTCGCGTGGCGTCGGGAAAGTAGACCGGGAGATGCAGCGGGCCGTGAGCCGTGGGCAGCATGGCAGGGATGGTCATCGCGACTCCTCTCTTCCCCCCGGCTCCGGCGCGAGACGGGGAGACGACACGACCAGCGTGTACTCGCCGCGGGGCTTCTCGCTCCGGAAGTACTCGAGGAGGTCGGCGGGCGTCCCGCGGCGTACCTCCTCGTAGAGCTTGGTCAGCTCTGAAGCGGCGACCACGACGCGCTCGCCCACCACGCCTTGCAGGTCGGCCAGCGTATCCAGAAGGCGGTGGGGTGCCTCATAGGCGACGAGGGCCAGCGGCCGCGCGGCGGCCGACAGCAGCAAGGCCCGGCGCGCGGCGCCCCGCCGCGGAAGAAAGCCCAGGAAGACGAACCGCCCGGCCGGGACGCCGGCAACCGATAGAGCCGCGGCCAGCGCAGTGGGCCCGGGCACCGGCACCACGGTCACGCCCCGTTCCAACGCCACAGCCAGGAGCTCGTAGCCCGGGTCGGCCAGGCCGGGCATGCCCGCCTCGCTGACCAGGGCCACATCCCCGGTCTCGACTGCCGCCAGAACCGCTTCCAGGCGGCCCTGCTTCTTGCGCTCGTAGGCGTCGGTGTAGCGCATCATGGGCACCTGGATGTCGTAGCGAGCCAACAGCCTCTGGGTGCGCTGCGGGTTCTCCGAGGCGACAAGGCTGACCGCCCGCAGGATGCTGAGAGCCCGTGGACTGATGTCCTCGAGGTTGCCGACCGGCGTGCCGACGACGTACAGGGTGCCCAACCTCACCTCTGCACCACGAACACCAGCTCCGTCTCGAACCGGAGTTCGGTCACGCGCCAGCTCTGGCCGCGGGCCAGGGCCGCGAACTGGATGCCATACTGCTCCTCCATTCCTTTGCGGCGACCGGTCAGGCTGGCAACGGCAAAGCTGACCACGACCGACGGGGCTTGCACGGCGCTCACGAGGCGGAGCGTCGCCCCTGCCTCCTGCCGCTCCAGCGTGGGGCTCAGCTTGAGGAGCAAGGCCACGTCGGCCCGGTCGGCGGGCGGCCCGGTCAGAAGGTCCTGGCAGCGGGCGCGGGGGGCCAGCCCGGCGAGGGTCAGGAAACGATTGAGGAAGGCGGTGCGCTCGCAGTCGATGTCGAGCGGCACATAGCCGGTGCCGGCCGTCAGGTCCATCCAGGGCCAGGCCAGGGGATTCAGACCGCAGCCCAGGTCCAGGAGGCTGCCCGGCCGCCCCACGACCTGCCACAGGGCGGTGTAGAAGCGCTCCAGAATGGGCAACCGCTCGCGGGTGGAGCTGTGCAGGGCCAGGACCTCGCGGCAGGCCGCCAGCCGCTCGTCCTCGCCCCTGCCCCAGGCCGCAGCCAGCGCCCGGTAGGCCGCCTCGGCATCGAGCTCTGCCTCGAAGGCGCCATAGACCTGGTGCAGGCGCCGCTTGGTTGCCTTGACGGCGTCCTTGACGCTGCCCCGGGTCCCGAGCTCCCGCGCGGCGATGCGCCGCACGGTGTCGGGGCAGACGCCCCGGTACTTTTTTGCCGCGGCAACGGCAGCCACGACGGCCTGCAGATCCGGCTCGGACATGGCAGCCGATTCTCCTCCTACCCCGAGAAAATCCACTGCCAGGCGGTAACGAGGCCGACGAGGGTGAAAAAAGCGGCAGCGACCAGCGCCAGGACACAGCCGGCCAGGAGCCAGCCAGAGCCACGCCGCCCGGACGGCTGCCCGGGACGGGGCGCGGGGAACAAACGATAGCCCTCGTGGTGGGCCTCCTCCTGGAGGGCGAGCAGACGCTCCCGGGCTGTCTCGCCAAGCAGCGCGGGATCCTCCCTGAACTTGAGCGCGCGGAGAATCTGAACCGGATCGTCCCCGCACGAGAGTTCAAAAGTCCTGCAGGCTGCTTCCATAGCAGGCGATGGGCTCTCTTCCAGGTACCAGTAGCGGCCAGCCATGGCCGGCTCATGCAGCAGGGCATAGAGGTCGCCCAGCCGGCGGCGCAGAGTGAGGTCGCCGGGAAAGGTGGAGAGGAGGCCGTGCAACCGGTCGCGCGCCTTGCCCAGGTCGCCCGAGGCGAGGTCGCGTTCGACCTTTTTCAGGGTTTCTTCTTTCATGCCTGCCGCGGGCCGCCTGCTACTGCGGGCTGGTGGGATAATTGGGCGCTTCTTTGGTCACCTGCACGCTGTGGGGATGGCTCTCGATCAGGCCGGCATGGGTGATGCGCACGAACTGCGCCTTCCGCCGCAGGTCGGCCAGATCGCAGGCACCGACGTAACCCATGCCCGAGCGCAGCCCGCCCATCAGTTGCGCCACATACTCGGCCAATGGTCCCCGGTAGGGCACCTGCCCCTCAATGCCCTCGGGCACGTGCTTGCCGCCTCCCTGGCCCGTGCCGTAGCGATCCCGCGCCAGGCCCTTCATGGCGCCCAGGGAGCCCATGCCCCGGTACTCCTTGAAGTGGCGCCCCTCGTAGATCACGAGCTCGCCGGGCGCCTCCTCCAGGCCTGCCAGCAGGCTGCCGAGCATGACGGCGTCGGCACCTGCCGCCAGGGCCTTGCTGATATCGCCCGAATACTTGATGCCGCCGTCGGCGACAATCGGCACGCTGCGAGCGTGGGCCGCAGCGGCGCAGGTCTGAATGGCCGTGATCTGGGGCATGCCGGCACCCGTCACGACGCGGGTCGTGCAGATGGAGCCGGCACCGACGCCGACCTTGACCACGTCGGCGCCGGCAGCGATCAGGTCGCGGGTGCCGTCGGCCGTCACAACATTGCCGGCCATCAAGGTCAGCTGCGGGTAGCGCGCTTTGACCTGCTCCACGGTGGACAGCACGCCGGCCGCGTGACCGTGAGCCGTGTCCACCACGGCCAGGTCCAGCCCCTTCTCTGCCAGGAGCGCCAGCCGCTCCAGGGCGGCGTCGCCGACGCCGATGGCCGCGCCACACAGCAGGCGGCCGCGGGCATCGGTCGCGCGCCGCGGAAAGTCCCGCCGGTTCATGATGTCTTTGACGGTGATGAGCCCCTTGAGCACGCCCTCGCCGTCGACGAGGGGCAACTTCTCGATGCGGTGCTCCTGGAGAATATGCACCGCATCCTCCAGCGTGGTCCCCACGGCAGCCGTCACCAGGCGGCTGGCAGGGGTCATGAGGCGATGGACGGGCAGCTCCATATCGGTCACGAAACGCACATCGCGGTTCGTCAGGATGCCCACCAGGCGGTTGCCGTCCTCGGTGATGGGCACGCCCGAGATGTGGTACTTGCTCATAATGGCTTCGGCGTCGCCCAGGGTGGCATCCGGGCCCAGGGTGATGGGATCGACGATCATGCCCGACTCGCTGCGCTTGACTTTGTCTACCTCCTCGGCCTGCTGCTGGGGAGAGAGGTTGCGGTGGATCACCCCCACACCCCCCTCGCGCGCCAGGGCGATGGCCAGCCGGGCCTCGGTGACCGTGTCCATTGCGGCTGAGAACAGGGGGATGTAGAGGTGAACGCCGGCCGCAAGGGTGACACTCAGGTCAACCTCGTAGGGCAAGACCTCCGAGCGCCCGGGCACCAGCAGGACATCGTCAAAGGTCAGGGCTTCCTCAAGTTGCTCGCCCACCGGCACATCCCTCCTTCTTTAATAAAGGAACATGGGCTTGCCGAGCATGTCCGCAATCTTGGGCCGGTACTGCTCCTTATCATACATTTCGTCCACATCCACGCGCTTGACGCCCGAGATGACGCGGCTGAGGGGCACATGGGTGTAGACGCCGTCGCGCAGGGCCACCATCCGGCCCGAGCGCCCCTGGGCAATGAGATCCATGGCCAACAGGCCATAGCTGACGGCCACCATGCGGTCCAGCGAGTCGGGGGCACCGCTGCGCATGAGATAGCCAAGCTGCTGGTAGATGATGTTCTCGCCCGTCAGCTTTTTCAGCTTCTCGCCCAGGAGGGCGCCGATGCCGCCCAGCTTCTTGTGGCCGTAGGCGTCCTCGTCGCCGTCATAGTGCACCAGGTCACCGCCCAGCTCGTGGGCACCCTCGGAGATGGTCATGATCGCATAATTGCTCGGGTTGTTATACTTGTCCTGGACGAGGAGCAGGGCCAGCTTTTGCACGTCAAACGGTACCTCCGAGATGACGGCGCGGTCAACGTCGGCCAGGTAGGCAGCGATAAGCGACGTCTCGCCCGAGTTGCGGCCAAAAAGCTCGACGATGGAGATGCGCTCGTGAGAGCCGCTGGGCGTCCGCAGGGAGGTGATAAACTCCACGCTGCGGGTGACGGCCGTGGAAAAGCCGATGCAGTAGTCGGTGCCATAGACGTCGTTGTCCATCGTCTTGGGGATGGCCACGACGGGAAAGCCCTCCTGGTGGAGGCGGGCGGCGTAGGACAGCGTGTCGTCTCCGCCAATGGGGATCAGGGCATCGACCTCCAGAAACTCGAGGACGCTCAGGATGTGGGTGGTAAAGTCATAGATCGCTTTGTCCCCCTCACCCTCCACCAGCCGGCCGGTGCCTTCCAGGAAGTCAGGCACGTCGCTGGCCTTGACCCGCTGGGGGTTGGTGCGCGAGGTGTGCAGAAAAGTGCCGCCCGTACGGTCGATGGTGCGCACGGTGCTTTTGGTCAGCGGGACAAAGAGATTCTTTCGTGCCTGGGGGCTCTCGATGTTGCAGTGCAGGAGCCCTCCCCAGCCCCGCCGGACGCCGATGACGTCCCAGCCCTGGTCGATGGCCGTTTCGACGACGGCCTTCATCGCTGGGTTAAGCCCGGGGACGTCGCCGCCGCCGGTCAAGATGCCGAGCGTTTTGTTCCTTGCCATGGTTGTTCCTCCGCTTCTATGTCAACTCCCGGGGAGTCATTTTCGCGTCAGTATAGCACAAAACCTTGGGTTCTGCCAAGCCCCGCACCGCCCTCTGCCCAGGGTCCGGCCCTCAGCCCGGTCCACTCCCAGAGGGCGAGGGAGCAAGAGTGGGTCGATCAGGCCACCGGGCGACGGGCGCTGCGCACGCTCTGCCTGATATAGAGGACCGCACCCAGCAGGGCGGTGATCCACAGGGTGAGCAGGTAGGCCAGGCCGAGGGCCATGGCCCTCGGCTCCTCGACGCCCATCTGGGTAAACACCAGGAGCGTGACCCCTTCGCGCACCCCCAGGCCACCGAGGGAGGGCAACATCAAAAAGACAGAGATGATGGGCACGAGGAGAAAATAGTACCACAGCTCCAGGTCGGCCCCCACGGCCTGGCCCAGAAGGTAGTAGCCCAGGACGAGGATCAGGTTCCAGGCGACGGACGCGATCGTTGCCCGCAGCAAAGCGGAGCGGCCATAGACGTGCAGAGACCGGTAGAGCTCGTCGAGGATCTTGAACCGGCGCAACAGCCGGCCCGCGCCAAAGCGCCGGCCCCAGGACTCCAGCCAGGTGCGCTGCAGCACGAGGCCGGCGGCCACGACACTTGCCACAAACAGAGCGGCGATGAGCATCCGCTCCCCGGGAGTCACGAGTTCGTAGCCGCCCAGCAGGGCCAGGAGGGCCATGGCAAAGAGCACTAGCAGCCCCAGGAAGCGGTCGACCAGGACAGAGCTGATGGCCGGCGCCGCGCGGTGGTCGTCGCGCGACAGCTCGTACATGCGCACCGCGTCGCCGCCCATGCCCGTCGGCAGGATCTGGCTGAAAAAGATGCCGACATAGTAGAGAGACGCCAGGCGCCCCCAGCTCACGTGCACCCCCTGGGCCCACACGAGGGCACCCCAGCGGTAGGCGCGCACCAGAGCGCCGCCCAGAAAGAGGGCCAGGGCAGCGACGAACGGTAGCCAGTGCATTTCCGCGAGGACGGGCAGCACCTCCTGGAAGTCTATCTTGGCCACGATGGCGCCCAGCACGGCCAGGCTGACCAGGACCTTCAGGATGTTTAGGACCCGGCCGCGCGCCCGCTTGGCAGCCGCCGCGTCTGGCGCTCGTTTGCCCGCCCTCTTGCTCCCGTCAGGCACAGGTGCCGGCACAGCCGCCCCGGAGCGGGCGTACGCCGCCAACAACTGGCGTGCTGTGCTCTCCCACGAAAAGCAGTCCACGACGCGCCGGCGCAGCTTGCGCCCCAGGTCCCGAGCAGCCTCGGGATCCTCCAGCAGGCCGGCGATGGCGGCAGCCAGTGCCGGAGTGTCGCCGGCGGGAGCGTACACTCCCAGGTCGCCCAAGATCTCGCGGCTGGGCGGCGTGTCAAAAGCGACGGTCGGCAGGGCGCAGGCCATATAGTTGTAGAGCTTGCCGTTCGACTCGGTTTCGGACAGCTTGGGGCCCACCGCCACTTCGCCGAGGGCCAGATAGTGCGCCGCCCGGTCATAATCCACGCGGCCGGGGAAAGCGACGTCGCTTTCCAGGCCCAGGTCGCGGGCCTTTTGCCGGTACCGGTCCTCGTCGGGGTAGCCCATGATCAGGAAGTAGGCCTCCGGCACCCGGGCGAGCACCAGGGGCACGGCCTCGAGGAGATGGTCTACGCCCTGATAGGGGCTGAGGATGCCAAGGTACACCACGGCACGGCGCCCGGGCGGCACCAGGTGCTGCAGCTCGGCCACATCCAGCCCGGGACGAAAGGTGCCGGTATCGACGCCGTCGAGGGCAACGATCACTTCAGGCACGCCAAAGGCCCGCAGCTCTTCGGCCACGTCGCTGCAAGAGGCCACGGCTGCGTCGGGCAGGCGGTCGATCCGGCCCTCGTTGTGGGCGACGAAGCGATGGATCCAGCCGCGGGCCGGAATGAAACGGTGGGCCCGCATCTCGCCCGCCAGGCTCCCCTGGAAGTCGCCGACGACCGGCACATCCAGCAGACGGCCCACGAGCCATCCGATGGCGGCGCCCTCGTGCAGGTGACCGTGAATGACGTCGGGCCGGAAAACGCGGGCCACGCGCCAGGTTTTGAGCAGAAGCAGCAGGTCCAGGTAGAGCTTGTGCCACGACGGGCCTGCCGCGAGCTTGGTGTACCACGGGATGGCAAGAGTGCGGTGGGTCTTGATCCCCAGGCGTTCGCCGCCCAGGTGGTAGGTAGTAACCTCTATCTCGCAGCCCAAGGCCTGGAGCGCCCGGATCTCCTCGTAGATCCGCACGTGGCAGCCACGGTCGGCAAAGAACGGTGTGGGCGCCACGGCCAGGACACGGTACCGGGCCGCCGGGGCGCTGGGGTCCAGAGTTGGGCCCGGTCCGTCGTTCTGAGCACAGATGCCGTCCTCCGGGTCGTCATCCTGACCGGAGCGAAGAATCGCTGTCTCAGGTGGGGATTCCCGCTCGGCGGGGGCGAGATCCTTCGCTTCGCTCCAAATGACATGGGGGGGGCTCAGGATGCCGGCCGGGGCGCTGTGCAGGACACCTGGGGCGCTCGGGATGATTGCCGGATCGCCTGGTGTATCGGCCGCCAGAGGGTGGGCAGCGAGGGCTAGTTTTCGCACCGCGGCAGCTCTTCGCGCACGGTATAGATGCGTTTGCCCTGGCTCTCGTAGTAAGTCCGGGTCACGATTTCGGCCAGTAGACCCGTGGTTACCAACTGCACGCCCAGCATCGTCAACAGGATGGCCAGCAGGGTCAGGGGCCGGTCGCCGATGGGCTGCAGCAGGAACAGCCGCACCACAGCCAGGTAGATGAGCATGGCCGTGCCCGCCAGGAAGGAAAGCACGCCGAGGAAGCCAAAGATCTGGATGGGGCGCGTCGCAAAGCTCATCAAGAAGCGCACGGCCAGGATGTCGAGGATCACCTTGAAGGTCCGCGACAGACCGTATTTGGCCTTGCCGAAGCGGCGAGCATAGTGGCGGACGGGGATCTCGGTCACGCGGGCCCCGGCAGCGCTCGCCAGGGCCGGGATGAAGCGGTGCAGGTCGCCGTAGAGGCGGACGTCGGCCAGCACCTCGCGGCGGTAGGCCTTGAGCGAGCAGCCGTAATCGTGGATGCGCACGCCCGTAGTCCAGCCGATGAGGCGGTTGGCCAGGACCGATGGCAGCCGCCGGTCGAAAAAGCGGTCCTGGCGGTCCACCCGCCAGCCGCTCACGACGTCATAGCCCTCGGCCATCTTGGCCATGAGGGCCGGGATGTCGGCCGGGTCGTTCTGCAGATCGGCGTCGATGGTGACGACGACGTCTCCCTGGGCGCGGTCAAACCCGGCGGTAAAGGCCGCCGTCTGGCCATAGTTGCGGCGGAAGCGGACGACGCGCAGGTGCGGATCCCTGCCCTGGAGCTGGCACATGATCTCGAAGCTGCGATCGGTGCTGCCGTCGTCCACGACTACGATCTCGTAGGTATAGCCACTGCCTGCCAGTGCCTCTGTCAGTTGCTGGTGCAGAGCCGGCAGGCTCTCCTCTTCATTGAGCACAGGCACGACTACCGAAATGTCCAAGGAACGGCTCCGTTTCCCTCGTTGTTTTGGACGCGCGGCCATTATAACACCAGGGAGGGGGGGTGTCAACCGCTGTCGTTCCATTGCCAACGGGCCGCTTCGCTGCTATAATGGCCGGCATGGCAGGGCAGAGAACGAGCCGAGCCTGGTTGTACCAAGGGTTGCTGCTGCTGGTGGCGCTGCAGGCGGGCGCTGCCCCTCAGCCGCTGGTGGCGTTGGGCCCGCAGCAGCGCGTGCACACCGTGAATCCCCGCATGGGCATCCACACCCGTTTGACGGACGAGGTGGAACCCTGGAAGATTAAGCGCAGCCTGGAGATGGTCCGCGAGATGGGCACGCCCTGGATCGTGGAGTATTTTCCGTGGGCCTACTATGAGCCGGAGCCGGGCCGCTACGACTGGAGCCACGCCGACCTGGTCGTCGACCACGCCCGGCGCCAGGGACTGACAGTCATCGCCCGGCTTGGCTTCGTGCCCGAGTGGGCCAGGCCCGAACCGGAGGTGCAGACGACAACGTTCACCTACCTGGACGAGGCCCGCTTTGAGGACTTTGCGGCCTATGCCAGCGCCTTTGCCCTGCACTTTTCCGGGCGGGTGGCGCACCTGGTCATCTGGAACGAGCCCAACATCAGCCTGGAGTGGGGCTACCGGCCGGTCGATCCGGAGGGCTACACGGCGCTGCTGCATGCCGTCTACGACCGGGTGAAGGCGGCCAACCCCGAGGTCGTGGTGATGGGCGGCGCCCTGGCGCCCACTTTGGCTCCGGCCGGCGATCCAGAGGGTATGAACGACCTTGCGTACCTGGAGCGCATGTTGGCGGCCGGCGCCGGGCAGTGGATGGACGCGTTGGCGGTGCACGCCTACGGCTGGCAGCAGCCGCCCGACGCCCCGCCCAGCCCGAATGCGGTCAACTTTCGCCGCACCGAACTGCTGCGGCAGAAGCTAGTTGAGGCCGGACACGCCGCGATGCCCCTTTTCGTTACCGAAGGGGGCTGGAACGACCATCCACGTTGGACCAAGGCGGTGCAGCCCGCGCAGCGGGCAGCCTTCACCGTGCGAGCCTACGACCTGGCGGAGCAAGACTGGCCCTGGTGCCAGGCGGTGGTGTTGTGGGCCTTTCGCTATCCCCGGCCGGCAAACACGTATCAAGACTATTTTACCTTTGTGACCCCCGACTTTACGCCCAAACCGATCTTTTACGCCGTGCAGCGCTATGCGCGCGGCGAGGAGCAGTAGGCGTGATGGGAGCCGAGAACCTGACCGGGGGCCAACACCACCTGCACAGGCGCACACGCCGGCAGGTCCGGTGGGGCTGCCTGGCGGGCCTGTTTCTGGCCCTTGCCGCCGTGGTTGTGTGGTTCCTGTGGCAAGCCCTTCCCGAGGCCGTGGATTCTACCTGGGAGCGGGTGGTGGACAGCGGCGTGCTGGCGGTCTGCACCGATCCGAGCTGGCCGCCCTTCGAGTCGCTGCAGGAGGGTACGGGCGAGATCCAGGGCTTTGACATAGACCTGGCCCGGCTCATGGCCGCACGCCTGGCGCCCGGGGTCGAGGCCCGGATCGTGACCGTGGGCTTTGACGGCCTGTACGATGCCCTGCTTGCCGGCCGCTGCGACGCCGTCCTCTCGGCCCTGCCCTACGAGCCGCTGCGCACGCAGGACGTGGCTTTCTCCGTGGCCTATTTTAACGCCGGGCAGGTGATGGTCACCGCCGAGGGGGACGATCGTCTGGCCACACCGGCGGACCTGGCAGACCGGGTTGTGGCTGTCGAGTGGGGGTTCGTGCCTGAGGGCGATAGCCGGCAGCGCGCCCTGCTGCAGGGCTTGAGCTTGCGGCGCTACGACTCGGCGCCCGCCGCCCTGGCGGCCTTGCAGGCCGGCGAAGTCGAGGTAGCGTTGGTAGACCGCATCGCCGCGCTGGCCTACATGCGCGACTGCCAGGGGCTGCGCATCGCCGGCGAGCCCCTGGCCGACGTAAACTATGTGATCCCCGTGCGCCCCGACAGCTTTCGCCTGTTGTCCGAGATCAACCGCGTACTTCTCGACATGCGCGAGGACGGCACGCTTGAGGAGCTCCAGGGGCGTTGGTTCTAGCCGGAGCGCCCGCGCGAGCACGCCAAGCGGAGGAGGCGCGATCGCTTCGCGTCACGCACTGCAAGCGGGTACGGTGAGAGAGCAGGCCGGCCAGGCGATCACAGCCGGGCCGGCCTGGCACTTAGCTACGCCGTAGGTGCCGGATCAGAAGGTAGGCGCCCGCGGCGAGGGCAGCGATGGCGATGGCCCAGACGGCCAGGACCACCCAGCCCAGGGCGGCAGTGCGAGGCGCCGGTTGTGCCTCCGTCTCAGCTTCGGTAGCCGCCTCGGGCACGTCCTCCTCAGCGGGTGCCTCGTCCGGTAGCTCGTCCGGTACCTCGGCAGGTGCCTCTTCCGGTACCTCGGCAGGTGCCTCTTCCGGCACCTCAGCGGGTGCCTCTTTGAGTGCCTGGGCCTCGGGTGTTTGCTCAGCGCTCTCGCCTGGCAGAGCCAGGGCGCCAGGCTCCGACGGTGCGGGTGCCGACCGCAGGCTCATTCCGGATCCCAGGGGCTCGGCACCGGGCGTACCCTGGGCCAGCAAGGCGCCGCCGGCATCTACGAAGGCGAAGCTAGGCTCGGCCGCCCCGCCCAGCACGCGCTCGACCTCAGCCCGCTCAATGCGGATGAAGGAGCGGGCGACGTTCTGCTGGCCCTCGACGGGGGTCGCGGCTACGGGCGAGGAGAGCCGCACCACGATGGTGCCGTCCCTGGCGGTTACCGCGGCGACATCGGCGCTGACATTGGGCGGCTGCGCGCCCAGGAAGGCCCCCACGACATACTCGCGTTCCCAGTTCACGCGAGGATCGCCCGGTGGCGGCTCGGAGCCAAAGTACTGTGCCCAGGCCTCGGCGCTGTCAAGGACCAGGTAGGTCGGCTCCGTCAAGGCAAAGCGCTCCGCCGTGGCACGCATGGGCCTGAAGGGAACGGGCGACCCAATGCCACCCATGCCGCCCCCGGGCGTGACCACCACGGGCGGCGCCCCCGGTGTCGGGAGCAGACCGCCAAAGACTTGGATAGTTGCCCGGGCTTCGTAAGCGCCGTCGGGCGTGCGCGCCACGATCTGGAGGCTTTGAGCTCGCCTCAGCTCTTGCAGCGGCAGCAGATCGACCCTGGTCACAAAGTTGCCCTGGGAGCCCGTGGTTACCTGGCCCACGTTCGTCATGAGCTCACCCTCGGGCATGATGCGGTTGAGGAACAGATCCACGGGGGTATTGGCCGGCCAGCCGGTGCCCGTCACCCGCAGCGCCCTGTTCTCCTCACCCTGGATGGCCTGGAGGGTGATATCCGGCCGGAGGGGCGGCGGCGAGGTAGGCGGCTGCGGCGTCGGCGTGAAGGTGGCGGTGGGTGGCTGGCCCGTGGCCGTCGGCGTGAAGGTGGCGGTGGGCGGCTGGCCCGTGGCCGTTGGGGTAAAGGTTGCCGTCGGTGGCTGGCGAGTGGCCGTCGGGGTGAAGGTTGCCGTCGGTGGCTGGCGAGTGGCCGTGGCCGTAGGCGTCGCCGTGACGGTAGAGGTGGCCGTCGCCGGCGCCGTGACGTAGGTGATGCTCAGGCGGATGAGGGCGCCACCCAGGCGCTCGTAATAGTCCAGGCGCAGGTCGTGTCCGCCCGCCGTGAGGCTGAGGCTTATATCGCGCTCCTTATAGCCATCGGTCCAGTCGTCGACCACCAGGCGGCCGTCTACCCAGAAGCGAACGCCGTCGTCGGCCGCGATCTGGAAGCGATAGTTGCCGGCGCGATCCAGGTTCACCCGTCGCGACCAACGCACGGAAAAGTTGTCGGCCGGCATATCGGAGCGGGGTGCGCCGGCGCCCCAGTTAAAGTCGATGCTGGGGTCGTTGCGCTGGAAGTAGGGCAGGCCGGTGAGATCGGTGCCCTTGTAGTAGCTGCCCAACCAGTCGGGATAGCTGGTCACCCGATCCCAGTTGAGCCGGGCGCGGCCGCTGCCCAGGTGGTTATAGTACTCGAGCCGGATGGGCACCTGGCCCTGCAGGTAAAGGGTGGCAGAGTACTCGCGGGGTGCGCCATCGGACCAGGCATCGATGATCAGGTTCCCGCCGACCCACAGCCGGGCGCCATCGTCGACGATAAGCTGGAAGCGATAGTTCCCAGTATCAAAGTTCCAGTCGCGGCTCCAGCGTGCGGAATAGTTTTCGCTGGGGATACCGGGTGCCGGCGACTGGCCGGCAGCCCACTGAAAGTCCACCACTCGGTCGTTGCGCACCACGACGGGCGGCGGTTGGAGGGACCGGTCGTCAAAGTACTCGCCTCGCCAGTCGGTGATGGCCGGCGGCGGGGGAGTATTCGTCGGGCGCGCCGTGGGGCTGGGCGGGACCGGCGTATTCGTCGGGCGCGCCGTGGGGCTGGGGGGAACGCCGGTGTTGGTGGGCTGCGACGTGGCGGTGGGCGCCTGCGGTGCCTGCGTAGACGTGGCAGTGGGTGCCTGCGGTGCCTGCGTAGACGTCGCCGTCGCCGTGGGCGCCGTGACGGTCGCCCCTTCTGTCGGCGGGGGTGTGCCGGTGGGCTCTGCGGTGTCGCCGGGCTGGACCGTGGGCGGCTCCGTGGCCGTGGCCTGGACGCCGGCTGTGGGGCTGGTGGTGGGCGAGGGCGTGAACGTCAGAGCTGCCCCGGGGGTGGGCGTTTCCCGCGGCAGAATAGAGCAGCCGGCCAGGGTCAAAAGCACCGCCGCGAGCGCGGCGACGCGAAACAGGTAAGAGCGGTTGGTCGTCATTCATCCTCCTTTTGCCTGGGAGCCAGGCCCGGCTGCAGACGGGAGTGCAGCCGGCTGGAATAACCACCAGGCAGCGCCAGTCGGCAATACAGATGGGCTCTCGAATTGAAACGCGTACGTCAGGTGAGTGGAAGCAGCGACTGCGCTGCCAAGGTAGAATAATTATAGCACGGCCTGTCAAAAAACACAAGCGGCGAGGAGGGCCGTTACCCCGGCCCTCGCCCCGCAGCGAGCGGGAGGTTGCGGCAGGGGACAAAACAAACCCCCCGGCGTGGGCAGCCGGGGGGGCAGGACAAGCAGGGGTTATCAGGCGCCGGCAGCGACCGCCTGAGCAGCCTCGGCGACCGCCTCGCCGCGCAGGAAGCGGTCGATATCGGCGGCGGCAGCCTTGCCGGCGCCCATGGCCGAGATGACCGTGGCGGCGCCGGTCACGATGTCGCCGCCCGCCCAAACGCGATCCTTTGTCGTCTTGCCCGTCTTTTCGTCGGCTACGACGGTGCCGTGGCGGGTACGCTCCAGCCCGCCGGACTCGGTAAAGACCAGGGGGTTAGGCCGCGTGCCCAAGGCCATGACAACCATGTCCACGTCCATGTCGAACTCGGAGCCTTCGATAGGCAGGGGGCGGCGCCGGCCGCTGGCGTCGGGCTCACCCAGCTGCATGCGGATGCAGCGCATGCCGCGCACCCAGCCCTTTTGATCGCCATAGACCTCGATGGGATTGGTCAAGAAGTCAAAGATAATCCCTTCTTCTTCGGCGTGGTGAACCTCTTCCGCGCGGGCAGGAACCTCTTCGCTGGAGCGGCGGTACACAATGTGCACCTCGGCGGCGCCCAGGCGCAGGGCGCAGCGGGCCGCGTCCATGGCCACGTTGCCGGCGCCGACGACGGCAACCTTGGCGCCCACCTTGACCGGCGTGTCCCATTCGGGAAAGAGGTAGGCCTTCATCAGGTTGGTGCGCGTCAGGAACTCGTTGGCCGACAGCACCCCGTTATAGTTTTCGCCGGGGATGTGCATGAACATGGGCAGGCCTGCCCCGGTCCCGAGGAAGATGGCGTCGTACCCCTGCTCGTTCAACAGCTCGTCGAGCGTGTACGTCTTGCCGATGACCATATCCAGGCGCAGCTCAGCGCCCAGGCTCCGGACATAGTTGACCTCGGCGTGGACGATGTGCTTGGGCAGCCGGAACTCCGGAATGCCATAAATGAGCACACCACCGGGAGCGTGCAGCGATTCAAAGATGGTCACCTGGTGGCCGCAGCGCGCCAGATCGCCGGCACACGTGAGGCCTGCCGGGCCACAGCCGATGACCGCCACCCTCTTGCCAGACGGCAGGGGCAGCTCGGGGGGCGGAGACGGGTGCCCCAGATCCCAGTCGGCGACAAAGCGCTCCAGGCGGCCGATGGCCACGGGCTGGTTCTTTTTGCCGACCACGCACAAGGCCTCGCATTGGGTTTCCTGAGGGCAGACGCGGCCGCAGATGGCCGGCAGGCTGTTGTTGCCCTTTAGCGAACGGACGGCGCCGGGCATGTCGCCCTCGCGAAGCCGGTCGATGAATTCGGGGATTGAGACGTTCACCGGACAGCCATCGACGCACTTGGGCCGCTTGCACTGCAGGCAGCGAGCAGCCTCGATGGCGGCCACCTCAGCGCTGTAACCCAGAGCCACTTCGGAAAAGTTGTGCGCTCGCTCGCCGGCCGGCTGCGTGGGCATTGGCTGGCGCGGCAGTTTCATCCGTTCGCTCTGGCTCATGGACCGAAGCTCTTCCGACATCAGTGTCTCCTCGCCTATCGTCCGTGTCCGCCGCACTCGCACTCCTGGTGCCAGCGCTCGACGGCCTGCTTTTCCTGCTCCAGGTAGATGCGCTGCCGCGCCAGGAGCTGGTCCCAGTCCACCTGGTGGCCGTCGAACTCCGGGCCGTCGACGCAGACAAAGCGTGTCTGGCCGCCCACCTCGACGCGGCAGGCACCGCACATGCCCGTGCCGTCGACCATGATCGAGTTCAGGCTGACGGTCGTCGGCACTCCAAAGGGCTGGATGGTCAGCAGGGCAAACTTCATCATGATGGCCGGGCCAATACACCAGATGTGATCGATGGGCCGCTCTGACTCGAGGAGCTCCTTCAAAGGCAGCGTGACCAGCCCGTGGAGACCGCAAGAGCCATCGTCAGTGCACACGATGAGCTCGTCGCTGACGGACCGCATTTTTTCCTGCCAGAAGAGCAGGTCCTTGTTGCGAGCGCCAATGATGGAAATCACCGTGTTGCCGGCCTCTTTCAGGTCGCGGGCAATGGGAAAGACGGGCGCGATGCCCACGCCGCCGCCCACGCACAACACGGTGCCATAGTTTTCGATCTCGCTGGGGATGCCCAGAGGTCCTGTGACGCTGGCGAGGCGTGCGCCGACCGGGAGGGTGCCCATCTCCATGGTCGTCTTGCCCAACTCCTGGACGACAAGGGTGATGCTTCCCCGCTCCCGGTCATAGTCGGCGATAGTCAAGGGGATACGCTCCCCTTCTTCTGTCAGGCGCACAATGACAAACTGGCCGGCACGCCCTTTTTGCGCCACGACAGGAGCCTGGACCTCGTACAGCTTGGTGACTGGGCCCAGGTTCTCTTTCGCCAGGATTTCGTACACAGTAACGCCTCCTAAACATTCCTTGTTCCGGTGCTTCTTCCCCGAAGCACCCTTTTGCGGCCAACATTGTAGCCCCAAACCGAAGCAGAGTCAAAACGCTGTCCGGCCTCAGCCCTGAAGCCGGCAGGCTGCCGCTCCGGGGGAAGATCAGGCCTTCTGTCCCAGCTCCGCCAGGCTGCGCAGCACGGCCATGATCCCGATGGCGAGGCGCACGATGTCACCGGTCGGCAACGACCGGGCCGAGACGTCTCCCAGCCTGCGGCCTGACTCCTCGACGCCCCGGCTGAAGAGAAAACCTCCGGCAGCGCCAAGCACTGCGCCAAGGACGGCCCCGGCGACGACGATTTTCTGTTGTTGGTTCACGTTTCGGTCCTCCTGGTGATGGCTCTGGTCAAGGTTCGGGCCTGTGCCGCCTTGGCACTGGCGACGATAAAGGGTTGGGCGATCTTCTGGCTGATCTCGTCACTCTTGGTGGCCACCAGGCGCGTCTTGTCCTGGGCCACGGGCGCGTACTCTTTCACGAGTCCGCGCAGCTTGTGCATGCCCTTGATGGCAAAAAAGCCGGCGACAGTAAAGGGCAAGATGCTGACGATGGCCAGGGAGATCAACCATATCAGAGAGATGTCACGCAATACTGCCACTGTTAAACCTCCTCGGAGCATACTGCTCGCCCGTGGAGCCAAGTATACCACGTCTCGCCCCGGATGCCAAACAAATTCCTAGTTACTGCGCGGCGATGCTCCGGTAGACCTCGTACGTGGCAGCAGCGACACGCTTCTGAGTATAGTGCTCCAGAACCCGTTGGCGGCCCCGGCGGGCGAGCTCGGCCCACAGGGCAGAATCTTGCATGAGGCGGACGAGGTGCGCTGCCAGGGCCGCGGCGTCGCCTTCGGCAAAGATCAGGCCGGCGTCGCCCAGGACGTGAGGGATCTCGCCCGAGTCGGAACCGACGACCGGGACCCCGCAGGCCATCGCCTCCACGGCTACCCGCCCGAACTGCTCCTTCCAGTTGGGCCGCGTGCGAGAGGGCAAAACCAGCACGTCCAACTGGCGGTAGTAAGCCGGCATCCCTTCGGAGCCGATCCAGCCCTCAAAGGTGACCCGGCCGGAAAGCCCCAGGCGGCGCGCCTGGTCCTGGAGCGTCTGGCCCTGGGGTCCGCTGCCCAGGATGCAAGCACGCCACGTACCGGGCAGCGAGGCGAGGGCGGCCAGCAGCACGTCCACCCCCTTTTCCTCCACCAGGCGGCCCACGTAGCCGATGAGAAAGCCGCGGCCGGGACCCCGGTCCTGCTCGGGCAGGTAGAGGTCGGGGTCCACGCCGAACTGAGGGATGACGGCCAGGGGTCCACGGTAGCCCTTGCGCCGCCAGACCTGCGCGGCCTCGTGGTTGCCGGCGATGGCGCCGTCGGCGTTGCCCAGGACGTAGCGCTCCAGGAGGCGGAAGGGCAGCGGATAGCGGCGCAGGAGGTTCTGCCAGGAGAAAAAGAGGGTGCGGGCGCCCACCCGGCGCGCCTGCCACAGGGCGTGAGCCGTGGCCAGGTTGTAGGGTTCCTCGTCGATGTGAACAAGGTCGGGCCGCACCCGGCGCAGAAGGCGGCCGAAGCCGGGATAAAAGTGGGCGTGAAAGTGCCCGTTGAACGCCATGGGCTCAACGACCAGGTCGTAGCCGGTGGTGTGCTGCCGCTCCAGCTCCAGCACACCGCGCTCGTCGCGCCAGGCGGGCGGGACCACGGCCGTCAGCTCCAGACCGGGCAGGGCCGCCAGCTCTTCCAGCTTTTTCTGATAGGCGCCGACGACACAGGCCTTGGAGAGCATCACAACGCGCATGCGCCTAGCCTTCCCCCGCTGCCTCGCGGCCCCGGCTGCCGGACACCTCGCGGTAGGCTGCCAGGGTCTGGCGGGCGGTTTCGGGCCACCGGAAGCGCGCTGCCTGCCGCAGCCCCCGCTGCCGCAGCTCATGGGCCAGGGCATCGTCCACCAGGCAGGCAAGCATGGCGCCGGCCATGCCCTGCACGTCGTCGGGGTCAAGAGCAAAGCCGGCGTCACCCAGCAGCTCGGGCAGCGAGGCGGCATCGCTGGCTACCAGGGGCGTGCCACAGGCCAGGGCTTCCAGGACGGGCAGGCCAAAGCCCTCGTAGCGCGAGGGAAAGGCCGCGCACGCCGCGCCGCGGTAGAGAGCCGGCTTGTGCTCCTCGGCCACCCAGCCGGTGAACATGACCGTGTCGTCGAGCCCCAAGCTGTGGGCCAGCGGGCGCGGATCGAAGAGAGGTGGCACGCTGGTCTCGGGCAGCCGGCCGCCGACGACGAGCTGGACATCGGCATCCGCCTGGGCCACGATCTGAAAGGCCTCCAGGAGGCCGGCCACATTCTTGCGGACGTCGTGGGGCCCCATGTAGAGGACATAGCGGTCGGACAGGCCGTAGTGCCGCCGCACGGCGGCGTCCTGGGGGTCGGGCTCGGGCCTGAACCGCTCGTCGACTGCCAGGTAGATGGCCCGCACCCGGCCCGCCGGGACGCGCAGATGTCTTTCGATATCGTCCTTGGAGGCCAGGGAATCGGTGAGGACCAGCGATGCGCGCCGGGCCGCGGCCGACACCAGCCGGGTGTAGAGGCGCACCAGGAGGCCACCACGGTAGGCAGGCAGCAGCAGGGGGATGAGATCGTGGACGGTCACCAGGGTGGGCACCGAAGGCCACAAGGGCGAGCCCCAATAGGGCACATGGGCCACGTCGGCCCCCCAGCGCCGGCAGGCGCGCGGAAAGACGACCTGCTCGAAGGCCACCTTGCCGGCGTTGCTCCGCCACGAGGCGCCGGACGGAGTCCACCACTCGATCGCCAGGCCAGGCAGCTCCGGGCGCTCGGTGCCGGGTGGCACCACGAGGAGCACGTGGGGCAGGCCCTGCTCGCGACGCAGAGCGGCCATGCCCCGCAGCAAGCCCTGCAAGTACTGGCCGCTGCCCGCCCCAGCCTGCTCCAGGAACCAGGCGTTGACGGCGAGCCTCAACGCGCGCCCCTCCAAGCTGCCCCGCGCCGTGGCGCCATCCTCAGCCCGCTCGCTGCCCGGCATAGCCGGCCGGGTGGGTACGGTGCCAGTCCCAGGCCGTCTGCACGATATCGCGCAGGGCGGGGTAACGGGGCTGCCAGCCCAGCTCGCGGCGGATGCGGTCGGAGCTGGCGACAAGCACGGGTGGGTCGCCCGGCCGCCGCGGCCCGACGACCGCGGGGATGGGATGGCCCGTCACCTGCCGGGCCGTGTCGATGACCTCGCGCACCGAGTAGCCCTGGCCGTTGCCCAGGTTGTAGGTGCGGCTCCCTTGATCCAGAGCCTGCAGGGCCAAAATGTGGGCTTCGGCCAGGTCCAGGACGTGGATGTAATCCCGGACGCAGGTGCCATCGGGGGTCGGATAGTCCTGGCCATAGATCTCGACCTGTTGCCGCTGGCCGAGGGCCACCTGGAGCACGAGGGGGATGAGATGCGTCTCGGGCGCATGCTCCTCGCCGCGCTCGGCGGTAGCTCCGGCGGCGTTAAAGTAGCGCAGGCTGGCATAGCGCAGCCCGTGGACGCGGTCCAGCCAGTACAGCAGCCGCTCCATGATAAACTTGGATTCGCCATAGGGGCTGCCGGGCACAATGTCTTCCGCCTCGTCGATGGGCATGCGGCGCGGCCGGTCAAAGAGGTTGGCCGTGGAGGACAGGATGAAGCGGCCGACGCCGTTGTCCACGGCAGCGCGCAGCAGGTTCAGGCCGTTGCTGACGTTGTCACCCAGGTACTTGAAGGGCTCGCGCATCGACTCGCCCACGAGGGTGTTGGAGGCAAAGTGCATGATGGCGTCAAAGGAACCGCCGGACAGCACGTCCCTGGCAGCCTCTGGGTTGGCCAGGTCGCCCTGCACGAGCCGGGCAGCGGGATGGACCGCGCCGCGGTGCCCCTGGCTGAGGTTGTCCAGCACGGTCACGTCCTCGCCGCGCGCGACGAGCGCCTCTACGACTACGGAGCCGATATAGCCGGCGCCACCGGTTACCAAGATCCTCACGGTCTACCTCCTAGCAGGCGTGTAGCTCCAGGAAGCCGAGCTTTTCCAGGAGCCGGAAATAGTGGAGCAACAGGCCCGTGTCGCGAACGCCGGCCTCCATCTCGACGAGATCGGCGATGTCCAGGACCGAGCGGCTGCCGTTGGCCCAATAGAGGGCCAGCGACGTCAGCGTGTGGTGCGGGCTGTCAGCAGCGGCTGCCAGCCGCTGCGTCCAGGCCTCCCAGTCCGCGGCCGGCAGTGTGGTCCCGTACGAGTGCAGGGGCACCGGGCCACGGACCAGGCGCGCGGGGCAGAGGTGGGCCGCCTCCTCCTCGCCGGCATCGAGGCTGCGGGGTGCGGCCTGCGGCAGCCCGGGCAGGCCAAGCTGGACGGCCCGCAGCCCGGCCGCCTGCCGCACCCAGGCCAGCTCCTGGCGGGCCACCTCCTGCACCTGGTCCTGGAGCTCTTCCACGAGGCAGAGCACGGGCGCGAGGGACTCCAGGCCGGCCAGGGCGGCCCTCTGCCGGTCCAGGAGGTAGGCCAGGCGGCGGTCCAGGGCGGCCAGGCCGGCCGCCAGGGAGTCACCGTCGCTTAGCCCCAGGATCTCGGCCGCTGCCGCCCGGGCCGCCTCGACAAGGCGTGTCTTGAAGCGGGCGACCATCTGGAAGCCAAGGCTGCTAACCTCCTGCTCGCCGGCGCCGGCCAACCAGTAGGCATAGGCGGCCGCCAGTGCGGCGGCACGGGCCAGGCTGCGCGGATCGGTCCGCTCCGGCGTGTCGGCGCTGGTGTGGTAGAAACGGTCAGGCCACTGGATGAGCATGGGCGTCGGCACGCCAACGGTGGGATCAGACAGGATGTAGTGGTCGCTGCCCCCGGAAAAGGGCACCTCGGCCTGACGGTAGAGGGGATAGCCCCCGATCCCGGTGTGGCTGCGTGACACGCCGGGCCAGCCCTTGACGTCGAGGAACAGGTCACGCAGGCAGGCCAGCAGCTCGGGGGCAAAGGAAGCCGCGGCGTCGGGCGGGCGCTCGATGAGCCAGGAACTGCCCGTCTGATCCTGGTCTTCGCCGACCATGTCCAGGTTCAGGCCGGCCAGCATCTGGCCCAGCTCGGCTTCCCGGCCAAACAGGTAGGCCATGGTGCCCGTCATCTCGGGCATCCACAGAAAGCGCATGGTGTGCCGCGGCCGCGGCAGCGTGCCCGATACGACGAGGTTATAGAGAGCATGGGCCGCCTCCAGGGCGGCAGCAGCGCCCGAGGCGTTGTCATTGGCCGACGGCTGCGGGTGGCACAAATGGGCGACGACCAGGATCTCCCGCGCCTGCTCGGAGGTGCCCGGAATTGTCGCCGAGAAAACCTCTAGGCTGCCGTCATACTCCTCGGCCAGCACCCGGGCGCGGACCCGGACCTTTTCTCCCTTTTTCAGGAGCCGGCGCAGCGCCTGCCCCTGCCGGGGGGTGAGGACAAAGCCAAAGGTGCGGGCCACGCCGGGCTGAGACCAGAAGGCCGTGTACTGCCGGGCGTCGGCCAGGTCGCCTTCGAGGCGCGCGGGCGGCACAATGCGCATCCCGTCAAAGAGAATGCCGGCGGCGCCACGCCGCTCCACGGCCAGCTCGCGCACGCGCCCGACGTCGCCCCGGGTGAGGACCACCTTGCCGGCGAGGTCAAGTCCCGCGTAGTCGGCCTCGTCCTCGCCGTTGCGGGCTCCTTCGACGACCACGACCTCGGCCTCGCCGTCGAAGGAGGTGCTGCGCTGAATGAGAGACAGGGGACAGGCGCGATAGTCGGCCAGGAGCATGGCCTCGGACGCCGGGCTGACGAGGTGCAGCGTGGCCTCGCTGCAGTCCCACTCCTGGAAGCTGGGCCAGCCCCAGAAGCGCACCTGCTCCTCGGCCGGGTAGGAGAGGATCTCGGCCTGGAGCCCGGTGCGCAGCAAGCTGCGGTGCAGCCATTGGGCGGCGCGCCGGTAGCCGGGGCTGGCCTGGATGCGGTGGAAACGGCTGAGGTCAATGACGGTCTGCAGAGCCGCCTCGCCGGAAACAGCCTCCCAGATAGCGGCCAGGGTCTGGCGGTAAAGGTTCATAGGCCCCCTCTGCCGGCCGGTGAGGGCCGGCATCGTCGTGAGATTGGCCCGGGCATTATACTGCAAAAAGCGCGAGAGATAAAGTCCGGGCGGCGGCACAACATGCGACCTGGGATCTGCGGCGGGCTGCCTCGTGGGCGCCACAATTGGGGGTTCAGGAGCTAAAGACGATCGCCAATAGGAGGAACTGATAGAAGGCCTGGAGCAGGGCACCGGGGACGGCGGGCAGCACCGACTTGAGCTGGTAGAGGCGCTGGACAAGGAGCGCCGTCAGGACCACGGCCCAGACAACGGCAGCCATCCCCACGGCAGTCGCCGGGAAGCCCAGCCCCGCGGCGACGAGCATGGCCATCGGCAGGGCGAGGAGCGCTCGGGGGACCTGGGCCAGGGGATAGAGGCGCGCCGCCTCGCGGAGATCGACCCGGCCCTGGAAGAGCTCGGCCAGGGCATAGAGGTACAAAGCGCCCATGAGCCATTCCAGGCCGCACAGCCCGGCCAGGGCCAGGAGCTTCCACCAGGCGCCACCCCACAGCAGCAGGATAACGGCCTGGACGCCGGCCAGCCCCGCCGGCACCGCAGCCATGGCCTGGGCAGACAGGCTCAAGGGCCACGTCTCCTGCCGGGCCTGCTCGACCAGCGAGTCAAGCGCCGCGCCCGAGTCGACGATGAGGGCCGCGGGCAGCGAGTGAAAGTCGTCATCAAAGACCGGCTCTGCGGCGTGGGCCTTGACCTCGCGGTAGAGGGTCTCCATGAACGGCATAAAGTCGCGGATGGCCGAGGTGAGGAGGACGCCGGGCGCCGCCCCAGCACCGAGGAGCAAGCTCGCCAGGCGCGGCCCGGCTGCGAGGCGCGTCCAGCGGCCCTGCACGAGGACCAGGTAGCGCTCATCCCCCAGGTGCATGGCCCGCACGGCCCGCAGCGAGCTCCAGGGTACCAGCTTCCAGCCACGCAGCCGGCGGACCAGCAGCCCGTCGCCGGCGAGGGACAGGTCGGGCAACAGGTCGGCGGCGATGGTCACTGCCCAAGCGGTCAGGAGCAGGCCGAGGTTGGCGGCCAGGAAGGGCCGCAGGGGCTGGCGGGCGAGCGTCTCGCCCAGGAGGCGCATTACCGGGTCAAAGTCGGCCGTGCTGGTCAGGAGAACCTCGACCGCCGGGCCGGCAAAGCGCATCCAGGCCAGGATCCAGGTGGCAACGGCGCTGACGGTCAACACCACGGTGACGGCCGTGCGTGCCAGACGCACGCGCCGGGGATAGCTCAAGACATAGGCCGGAGCCGCCTCGACGACGGCGGCGGCACTGCTCATACCAGGTGCCTCTCCAGGAACAGCGCCTCGTCCTCAAAGCCGTGGGCGCGGTAGAACCGCTTGGCTCCCTCGTTGTCAAAAAGGGTCGCGACCGCAACCTCGACCCAGCCCCGGGCGCTCGCGTTCTGGAGAAAGGCCTCAACGAGGGCGTGGCCCACCCCGCGGCCGCGGTCGGCCTCGTACACCACCAGCTCTTCGATGAGGGCCGTATCGCCGGCATGAAAGAGATTGGGCCGGACGGTATACGTTAGAAGGCCGCTCACCCGGCCCTCTTTCTCGGCCAACAGGGCCTCGCATCCCGGCGCCTGCAGGTAGGCTCGGGCACCGTCGTGGGTGAGGGGCGTGGCATAGTCCCCCTCGGCCGCCAGCTCGCGTATCAGGGCGACGATGTCCGGCTCGTCGCCTGGGCCTGCCTGCCGAATCCGCAGATCGCTGTCCATGTCTCTCTCCTCCAGGCGCTGGGGATGCATAGCCAAGGGCGAAAAACGACGGGCGTGGCCGTCCCCATTGACAGATTGTAGCCGCCCGCAGGCCGGCTGTCAATGGGTCAAAGGTCATGGGCTCAGGTGGTCTTGACGACGATGTCGTGGATGATGTTGGCCGCTTCGTCCCCCCGGTCGGCACAGTTGCTCAGGTGGCGGTAGATCTCGCGCAGCTTGAGCATGCTCGTCACCTGGTGCACGTCCTGCACGTCGGCAAACAGGGCGGCGATGGCCTCGCGGTAGACCCGTTCCACCCGGTTTTCCAGGGCCTTGGCCGCCGTGGCGTGCTCCACGGCGACGCCCGGGTTTTCCTTGAGGCGCTGCATGGCCATGTGGATCTCGGTGGCGGCGTCCTGGAGGAGGGAGACCATGCGGCGCAGGAAATCGTTGGGCTCGACCTCGAGGATGACCATCTCTTCCACGGTCGAGTAGGCATAGTCCATCACGTCGTCGATGGCGCGCGACAGGGCAAAGATGTCCTCACGGTCCAGGGGCGTGACAAAGGTGCGGTTCAGGTCGTCGATGAGGATGCGCCGCACCTCGTCCGCGTCCTTTTCGGCCTGGGCCACGGCTGCGGCGTGTTTTTCCGAGCCCCTTTTCATGTAGGCTTCCAGGGCGTTCATGCCCTGCAGTGTAATCCCGGCCTGGACGGTCAGCGACTGCAGAAACTTGTCCGGTTTTGGTTTGAAGAACTCTTTGAGCCCCACGGTTCATCTCTCCCTACACAAACAGATCGATGACGAGATAAAGGATCGCGGCCAGCAGCGCGGCCGTAGGGATGGTCAGCACCCAGGCCACGGCGATGTCGCGCGCCACGGTCCAGCGCACCTTGGACACCCGGTCCGCGGCGCCGGCGCCCATGATGGCCGAGCTGACCACCTGGGTGGTGCTCACCGGCCCACCGAGAAGCGCCGCCCCCAGGATGATGCTCGCCGACGTCAGCTGCGAGCCAAAGGCGTGGATCGGCCTGATCTTGAAGAACTTGCCGCCCAGGGTCTTGATCAGGCGCCAGCCGCCGGTGGCTGTTCCCAGGGCGATGGCACCCGCGCTGAGGGCAATGACCCACCAGGGAACAAAGAACTCGTCCGCGTAGCCGGTGGTGACCATGGCCATGGCGATGATGCCCATGGTCTTTTGCGCGTCGTTGGTGCCGTGGCTCAGCGCCAGCGCCAGGGAGGTGGGCAACTGGCCGCGCCTGAAGACGGTGTTGACCTTGGGGCTGGCGCCACGGGCCAGAAAATAGAGGAGCTTGAGCATCAGGTAGCCAAAGATCAGGCCCAGGATGGGCGACAGGAACAGGGCGAGGAGCACCTTTTTCAGGCCGTCCAGGTTCACGGTTTCGAACCCCGCGGCGACAACCACGGCGCCGACGAGCCCGCCGATGAGGGCATGGGACGTGCTCGACGGCCAGCCAAAGTACCAGGTTATCAGGTTCCAGACAATGGCGCTGACCAGCGCCGCGACAATGACCGCGCTGTCAATCGCTGCCGGGTCCACCACCTCGCTACCGATGGTGGTCGCCACGGCCACGCCAAAGAGGAAGGGGCCGGCAAACTCGGCAGCGGCGGTCATGGCGAGTGCCTTCTGGGGCGACATGGCGCGGGACGAGATTACGGTCGCGACGATGTTGCTCGAATCGTGCATGCCGTTCAAGAAGTCAAAGACCAGGGCGAGGGCAATGATAAAGAGCAACAGGAACGGCATGCGCGATCTCCTCCCTACTCCCTCTCGCCCGCGCCGGCCGCAGGGGTCGGGCCGGTGCTCTGCAGGGTGAGCCGCAGCCGCTCGAGGGCGGCCCGGACCTCCTCGGGTGGGTTCGAGGGCTGAAACTCGCAGGTGCGCAGGGCGCCAGGCGGCAAGTAGCGGGCCACCAGGCTCCAATCAACCCCGTCCTGGTCGGCCGCCCGGTGGTCGTCTATGCCCACCACGTCGTGGAGGTGGATGCCCACCATCTGCCCGGCAAAGCGCCGCAGCCATTCTTCGTGGCTGCCAAAGCCGAGGTTTTCGAGCACCACGGCATGCCCGACGTCGTGCCAGTAGCCGATGGTGTCGCCGCAGCCCAGGTGCAGCAGCTCGTCGACCTCATCGGGCACGGGGATCTCGAAAAAGTGGTAGCGATTTTCCAGGCCCAGGCACACACCGCGCGCCACGGCGTACTCTGCCAGCTCCAGGAGGCTGCGGCGGACCGAACGCATGTTGGCCCCGGCCTGAGCCGCCCGGGCCGCCCGCAGCCGCTCGCGCGCCGCGATGTACTCGGAGGTGCCGGCCTTGCCCTGGCGGTAGAGCGTCAGCAAGTGGAACTCGAGCTTGGGGTCAATATCGACGCGGCCGGGATGGACGATGACGGCACCGGCTCCCAGCTCGTGGGCCAGGTCGACACTGCGCTTGATGGCGGCCACCCCTCGCTGCCTGTCCTCCTCGTCCAGAGCGGAGACGAGCCAGTTGCGCGCCTTGAGGGTCCCGGCCGAGACGTCGGCCGGGCAGGGCTCGTGGACGCTGGTGATG
>JBFYTF010000080.1:0-3034 GCA_041300865.1 Anaerolineae bacterium | reverse complement strand
CTACAGTGCGCGTCGAAAAACCAGGGGCACTCCGTTTTGCCCGCTCTGTCGGTGTCGAGATCGAGCGCCACCGCTCGGGCTTGTCCGGCGCGCCGGCGGCCAACCACGCTTTCGTCTCCATCGGCTCAAACGTCGAGCCAGAGTACTACCTGCCAGAGGCGGTACGCCGCCTTGCACAGCGCTGCCAACTCCTGGCCGTGTCGCGGGCCTACGAGTCGGCGCCGGTTGGCAATGACGGTGGGCCAAGTTTTGTCAACGGTGCGGTCCTTCTCGCTACGGACCTGGCTGCTGAGGAGCTGAAGGGGCGCGTGTTGCTCGAGATCGAGGCGGCGCTGGGGAGGCTGCGCACGGCGGACAAAAATGCGCCGCGGACCATCGACCTCGACATCTCGCTCTTCAACGACCAGGTCCTGGAGATCGGTAGCCGGCATATTCCCGAGCCCGATATACTGAAGCATGCGCATGTGGCCCAGCCCCTGGCCGACCTGGCACCTCATTACCGGCACCCGGAGACGGCGCAGTCGCTCCTGGACATCGCCCGCAGCTTGCCCGACCAAGGGTTGGTGCATCGCCCCGACCTGGTGTTTTGGCCTGCGAGCCAGCTCTGGCAGCCCGACCGGCCGTAGAAAGGCACCGAACCAGGCGGAAGGCAAGAAAGAAAGAGAGGAAGACAGTGTCCGAAATGCAAGTGCGTCCCGGCAATTATGATGTCTTTCGCGACGACCTCGCCGACCTGCCCGATCAGGAGTGCAGCGGCGAGATCGAGTGCGCTGTGCGCGATATCCTGTCAGCTATCGGCGAGGAGCCCGACCGGGAGGGGCTGCGCTCCACCCCCAATCGGATTGCACGGATGTACGAGGAGCTTACGGCCGGCTATCATGTGGACGGCCAGGCCCTCATCAACGACGCCGTATTCAACGTCCGGTACGACGAGATGGTCGTTGTGCGCAACATCGACTTTTACAGCCTGTGCGAGCACCACATGTTGCCCTTCTTCGGGCAGGCACACGTGGCCTACATTCCAGACGGCAAAGTGATTGGGCTGAGCAAAATCCCTCGCATCGTCGAAATGTTTGCCCGGCGACTTCAGGTCCAGGAGCGAATGACGCGCGAGATCGCCGAGTTTCTGGACCAGACCCTGAGCCCGCTGGGGGTGGCCGTCGTGGTGGAGGGGATGCACATGTGCAGCGCGATGCGCGGCGTGAAAAAGGCCAATGCTCGCATGACGACCAGTGCCATGTTGGGCACCTTCAAGCAGAACCAGGCCACGCGCACCGAGTTCTTTGCCCACCTCGAGCGGGGCGATACCAAGGTCTAGCCGGGGCTCCGGTGCCGCCCGAAAGCCCCCGAACCATCTGTGAGTTGTAACAAAGGAATCCGGCTTCCCTGGGAAGCCGGATTCCTTGCCTCAGTGGTCAGCGATAGATCTCGAGTAGAGATCGCACGTCGAAATCCCGCGCGTCCTCTCTCAGCGGATGGTTGGTGATGTGGGTGTAGCTATCCAGTGTCGGCCGGACCTCCTTGAAAAAGAGGCCGACCGGCATGGCGTCGCTGCGGAACGCCTGCTCTAGAGCGCGCGTACGGTTCGTCGCGTCATGATCGGCCGGCAGATCTTCAACCTGCGGCCGCCAGAGGTCAAAGGTGTTGTTGAAGGTAGGGCAGGGGCTCATGGTTTGAATGAAGGCAAAGCCGGGGTGCTGGATACCCTGCACGATGAGGTCGGCAATGTGCTTTGGATTGCCTGAAAAGCCACGAGCGGCAAAGCTGACACCCGAGGCCAGCACCCAGGCCATGGGGTTGATGGGCGCGTCGGACGAGCCCTGCGGCGTGCTCTTGGTCTTGAAGCCCAACGGGGACGTGGGCGACGTCTGGCCTTTGGTCAAGCCATACACCTCATTGTCCATCACGACGTACGCGATGTCTGGGTTGCGCCGCGCGGTGTGGGCCAGGTGACCGCCGCCAATGCTAAACCCATCGCCGTCGCCGCCGACAGCGATCACGGTGAGCTCCGGGTTGGCGATCTTGATGCCGGTGGCCACGGGCAAGACCCGGCCATGGGCGGTTTGGAAGCCATAGGTCTTGACGAAAAAGGGCAGGCGGCTTGAACAGCCGATGCCCGAGACGACGACCGTGCGCGCCGGATCGAGCTGCAGCTGAGCCATGGCCTGGTAGAGGGAAGCGAGGACGCCAAAGTCCCCACAACCCGGGCACCACGTTGGTTTGACAGCCGACTTGTAATTCTTGACACCCAGCTTGAGCTTGGTTTCCGCTACCGCCTGCTCAGCCATGGGTCGCCTCCTCGATTGACTCGGATTCTGCCGCTCTTCGTCTTCGCCCCTGGCCGGTACCGGCCGCCACCAGGAACTCCATGATCTTGGCCCGCACCTCAGCCGGCGTAAAGGGCAGTCCCCCGTATTTGTTCAGCGACACGGTGTGGAGCTCGGTGTTGGCCTTCACCCAGGCGGCAAACTGGCCCATGCGGTTCACCTCGGGCACGATGATGACTTTGGCATGAGCGGCGAACTTCAGGATGCGCTCCGTCGGCAGCGGATTCAGCACCGCGGGCACGAGGGCGGCAACGGCATAGCCCTCGGCCGCCATGCTTTCCACCGCCTCGCGGACGACGCCGGCCGTGGAGCCCCAGGTGATGACGCCGACCTGCGCCTGCTCTTCGGGCACGCCGTACGTCTGGCAGCCCAGGGGTGGCTCCAATCCACACAGGGCCTCGGCAGCTCGCTCGAACTTTTGTCCTCGCTTGTCCAGCTGGGCCGTGTGCATTGCCGGCGTATAATTGGGTGTCCCCTCCTCGTCATGCTCCAACCCAGTAGCCGTAAAGGGCGCAGCGTCAAAGCCGGGTACGGCCATGGGCGACACCCCACTTTCTGTCAGCTCGTAGCGCTGGTAGCCGTCGACTTGCCCGGGCGTGGGGCGAAGGCGCTCGACGATGGGCACCAGGCCCGGATCGGGCATCGGCAGCGTGGAGGTGCGATGCGAGAGGGACTGGTCGGTCAGCAGGATCACCGGCATCTGAAAG
>JBFYTF010000066.1:0-3294 GCA_041300865.1 Anaerolineae bacterium | reverse complement strand
ATGCTCGCCCCACCCCCTTCTCCCGAGTGGTACACGGCATCGGGGGTGCGATTGTCGAGGGCCTGGTGCGGGCGCTCGCTGTTGTAGAAGGCGAAATACTCGGTCAGCCCGAGCAGCAGTTCGGGCAGGGTGGCGTAGCCCTTGAGGTAGACGTCCTCGTGCTTGACCCTGCGCCAAAGACGCTCGACGGGCGGGAAGACATGATCGACCAGGTGGGCGCCGATTTCCGCCATGCGCCGGGCATTGCACGAGGGGCAGACGCCTCGTCCCTTGCAGGAGAAGGCCACCAGGAAATCGTGGCCGCACTCGGGACAGCGTGCGCGGGCGAAGCCGTAGGCCAGGATGCCGCACTCCAGGTAGCGTCGGAGTACGCGCTCCACGTAGCCGGATACCGCGTGCCCTTCGCAGTCGCCTTCGCACGCCAGCGCGAGGTGCGCGAGTATTCTGACGTGAGCACCGCGCACGGGCAGGATCCTAGATCAGACTGGACACAAGGCCGCCATTAGTGGCCATGTTCCGGCCTGGAAAGCTTGCCCTTCTCCGCGCAGGTATCGTTGTCGGCCTTGAAAAGGAAGGTGGCGGCGGAGTCGACCAAGGCCACGTCCGCGAGGAAACTTCTACCCAACAAGATGGGGTAATTGAAATTGCTGCGGTCGTTCAGTGTGAATTCGGTTTCGTAATCCCTGCCATTTTTGCAAATAGTCAAATTGACCACATCGCGCTTGGAGGAGCGGGACTGCCGCTCCTTGATGACTGCGGTTCGCACTAAAGGCCGCTCAATTTCGAGAGGTTTTTTATTATCACCGGGAATGAAGGCGAAACGGACCCACTGATCTCCGTTCCTATCGAAGCGCTCGATGTGACCCGCATGGAGCGATGAGGTTTTCGCACCCGTATCCAGCTTGGCCGTGACGCGTAGATTTGATGGCTTCAAAAAAACCGTTTCCAGCCAACCCATCACTAACTTCTCCCGAACCATCGTCCTGGCTTCTGCGGAGCCGGCGCCCCCCGGGAACAAGAGGCAAATCGCGCAGACGGTCAGCACCCAAGGCACTATCGAATGTGACAACACCCATCCTCCATAACGTCCACGGATCAGCCGGCGCGAGCCGGCAATTCAGCCGCATCACCATTGCCCTGCGGCATGGGCGAGGCGCCGGAACCGCCCAAAATCAGTCCACCGGCAGCGTCAGACCTTTCTTCTGGCTGGCATAGAACGCCGCGATGTCTTGCATGTCCGTGTCGCTCAGGGCCGCCGCAAAGCCGGTCATCATCGGATTGGTTCCCGCTCACGTCCTGGAAAAGGATATTGCGCTGCTCCCAGTAGCCACTCAGCCCAAGCGGTGTGAATCGCCCCGGGGACCCCGGCCTTTCCACTGCAGTTTCGTCGCCGACATCGCATGCGGCATGATGAATCCGGCAACACCATCGATCACATCAGCCAGGCTGCCGGGACGGAGTGCCACATTCTCCAAAAAGGCATTCCACAGATGCTGCTTCTGCTTATCCTCGGCGAAGGCTTGCGTAAGGGCATCCGGCAGTTCGGCCGGGATCCCGGTCTCGCGCCGTTCGAAGGCCGCGGCGATTGCACGGGCCAGCCGGTCGTCGTCGAAAGGGAACGACTGGCTGAGGAGCCAAATGTCATAGAAGTCCTTCATTCGGCTTTTAGCGCGCCCCAGTGCCACCATTGCCTGGAATTTCTCGGCGATCACCGTTTCCCGGGCGTAGGCGCGTAGGCGAGGTGCCGGGAGGTCCAGCATGCACGGATAGTCAATGACCTCGGCACCCGGTTCCAGCGCGTCTCCGAAAGCGACGTCAACTGTCACGGCGATACGGGCACCACTGATCGACGCGGTCGTGCGCAGCCGCAGTCCGCCGTACTCGACCTCCTCCCGGATATGGTCGACACGCACTGCGTCCAAATCGAACTCGACGCCATCCTCGACGTCTGTGGCAAGAATCTCCTTGAATGCTGCGACCATTGCGTCCGGGCTTGGATCGCCGAACCCCAACAGGTCGAGATCACGAGTAGCCCGATGTGGATCCGTGAACCAGCTCGTCAACAGCATCGCGCCCTTGAGCACGAATCGGTCGGCGAAGGCAGACGTGCTGATGCGATACAGCAGGCGTTCGAGCGCATAGCGGGTGAGTATCAGATCGAAGCTCTGCCCCGTGTCCCGGGAGAGGTTCTGCAGGCGGGCGCGTACGGAGGCGCGGATGTTTCGGATCTCTTTAGGCATTGGCGGTCAGCGCCTCGAGATACGGACGCACGACTGTGGACACCCCGCCCTTCTCGGCTTGACGAGCGATTTCCGCAGGGGTCGCCTTACGTTGCCTCAGCGCCTCTTGAAGCCCCTCTATCGCAACTGACAGGCCCACTTTGCCGCGATGCCGGAAGCAATCTGCCACTGTTCTGGCCACGCCAAAGACTTTTACCGACACACCTTCGATCACATGCGTCTCAATGCCCTCCCTCAGCAGACTGTCTGTGAAGCGCACAATGCGAATGCCCGCACCGCTACGCTGCGGTGCCCAGTCCTTGGGCCCGATCGCCATCCAGACTTTCGGAGGCAGTTGGTCCGTTAGACCGTGGAACGCCAGGGAGGAGACGAGACACACGATGCCCTTGCGCACCCGCTTCGCGGCCTCCGCCAGGCTGTGGTTCGGGTGCAGGTCGGCGTCCGGCAGCTGATAGACGCCCCGCGACAGGCGGGTGACCTCACCGGCTCGTTCCATACGACTCATCGTCGCCGCGGTCACGCCAGCCTCGCGCAGCTCGACCAGGCGCATGATTCCCTGCTTCTTCAGCAGAGTCTGAGCCAGCTCACGCTGCGACCGGGGTTTCGCCATTGATACAAATACTTGATGTGTAGACCCTATGTACCGAGGATTAATATCATCTAAGGAGGGATAGGAAATCCAACCGCACGGGCGGCTGGCGTCGGGCGGACGTTACCATCTCTTGGAGGCGTGCGGCAAGCCCCGGCAAGCGCCGCGCGCGACCCGACGGGGAGGGACGGGGTGGGGTAGCCATCTCGGCGGGCGCCGAGTGGGTTTCGGAGGGGACCGAGTGGGCGTGAGGGGTGGTTTGCCGGGGCCAGTTCAATTCCCGAATCCGGAATCGAACCCGCGTCCGTTGCCCCAACCAAAAGCACGCCCATTTACACCCATTTCAGAGGGGGCGGCCCAAGCGGCCACTTGGCGCCGCGGCGGCGGGCAGCGAAACCTCGGGCGGTGGCGGTGGGGGAGTCAGGTCCGCATCGCGCCCGTAGGCGGTGGCGGACAGGCGGAGTA
>JBFYTF010000062.1:0-6132 GCA_041300865.1 Anaerolineae bacterium | reverse complement strand
CCCGGCGGCCCAGACAGGCGACGAGTTCAAGGGCTCGGTCAACATGGCTTTCGACGCCATCAACTGGCAGATCGGCAAGTACAAGATCGAGCCGGTGTGGATCGACTGCCAATCGGACCCGGCCAAGGGCGCCCAGGCCTATGAGCAGGCCGTCGTGCAAGACGGCATCCAGGCCGGCATCCTGAACTGGCACAGCTCGGTGGCCGTTTCCTGCATGGAGATCACTGCCAAGCACAAGATCCCCCACTTCTTTGGCTTTGGTGCCACCGAAGTGGTGAACGAGACCTTTGCCTCTGACCCCGACAAGTACGGCTACTGGATGTTCAAGGGCTGGCCCGCTCCCCGCAAGTTGAGCATCTCGTACGTGCAGGGCCTGGAAGATGCCATTGCCGGCGGCCAGTGGGCGCCGGCGGCCAAGACCGTGGCCATCTATGGCGAGGACTCGGACTGGGGGCGCAGCTTTGGCAACGCCATCAAGGGCCAGTTGGAAGAGGTCGGCTGGACGGTGGTGGCCGAAGAGTACTTCCCCCTGGAACAGACTGAATTCTACCCCCTCCTCAACAAGTTCAAGGAAATGGACCCGGCCCTCATCGCCGGCACGAGCACGGCGGCACCCACCATGTCGGCCTTTATCAAGCAGGCCGACGAAGTGGGGCTTAAGAGCCTGATCATCGCCGACGGCCTGGGTTGGTTCGGCGACTGGTACGATCTGACCGGTTCATCGTCCAACTATGTCCTGGACCAGATCCCTGGTTTTGCCACGGACGAGGGCAAAGCCTTTGCCGCCGAGTTCGAGAAGCGCTGGGGCTTTCCGCCCAGCCCGTCGGCCGCGGGCCTGGCCTACGACGGCAGCCGTTTCTTCATCGCCCTGGCGCAGGCTATCGTCGACTCGGGCCAGGAGCTGAACAGCGAGACCATCTACAACTTTGTCAAGGACAACATCTGGACGGGCGAGTGGACCTACACCGACGGCATCATCATGAGCGAGTACAAGACCACGGCCGAAGACGTGCCTGACCCGGTGGTGGGCAAGGGCTACTACATCTTCCCCGTGCTCCAGTACTTTGACGGCGAAGGCAAGGTCGTCTACCCGCCCGACTGGGCTGTGCAGCAACTGCAAGCCAAGCCGTAAACGGCTCGGTTGCACCAAAGACAGTGATCACGGGGGGCGGGTGCGGGCCCGCCCCCCACAACCGGGGAGGTGGCGGCGCATGATTCTGAATGCTGAAGGTATCGTCAAGAACTTTGGCGGCTTGACGGCCGTCAACCGGGTGACCCTTCAAGTGGATGCCGGCCAGATCGTCGGCCTGATAGGACCAAACGGTGCGGGCAAAACGACCTGCCTGAACTGCATTGCCGGTACGTATAGGCCCACGTCCGGGACCGTGCATTTTGCCGGGGCAGATACGACGGGTGCTCCCGCAGAAATCATGTGCCGGCGCGGCCTGTCGCGGACGTTCCAGATCCCCCGGCCTTTTCCACGCCTGACCGCACTGGAGAACGTCATGGTCGGCGCGGCCTTTGGCTCCACCCGGGGTATCCGAAGTGCCCGAGAGCGGGCTGTGGAGGCCCTGGAGCTTGTCCAGTTCCCAATGGACGTGCACACCCCGGCGGATTGCCTCAATGCCGTGCAGCTCAAGCGCCTCGACCTGGCCCGGGCCATGGCCTGCCAGCCCAAGCTGCTACTCCTCGACGAGCTGGCTTCGGGTCTCACGCCCGGCGAGCTGGACGCCATGATGGAGCTCATCCTAAAGATCCGCGACACCTTTGGCGTGGGCATGATCGTCGTCGAGCACATCATGAAGGTCATCGTGGGCATTTGTGAGCGCGTGCTGGTCATCGACTATGGCACGCCGATTGCCGAAGGCACGCCCGCCGAAGTGATGCACAATCCCAAGGTGATGGAAGCCTACCTGGGGGAAGAGGTGGTGGCCTGATGCTAGAGCTGAAAGGCATCAACAGTGGCTATGATTTCCTGCAGATCTTGTGGGAAGTGTCGTTGTCGGTGGGCGACGGCGAGTTCGTGGCACTCGTGGGGCCCAATGGGGCAGGCAAGACGACCACCCTGCGCACCATCGCGGGCCTGAACAAGCCCACCCAGGGTGAGGTCCTTTTCAAAGGCCAGTCTATCAGCCACCTGCGCGCCTTCGCCATCAGCCGCCTGGGCATTAGCTATATTTCCGAGGGCCTGAACCTCTTTACCAACATGTCGGTGCGGGAGAACCTGCTGCTGGGCGCTTATGCCATCCGCGACCAGGAAAAGCAGCTCGAAACGCTCGAGTTCGTCTACCAGCTCTTCCCACGGCTGAAGCAGCGAGAGAAGCAACTGGCAGGTACCATGAGCGGCGGCGAGCGCAAGATGTTGGCCATCGCCCGGGGTATGATGTCCAACCCTCAGCTTCTGCTGGTCGATGAGCCTTCGCTGGGCCTGGCACCGCACCTGACCAACGACGTCTTTCGCGCCTTGTTGGAGCTGCGCAAACGGGGGGTGACCATCCTGCTGGTAGAGCAGAACGTGAACGCCACCCTGGAAATCACCGACCGGGCCTATGTCCTGGAGCATGGGCGCATCGCCATGGAAGGTCCGAGCCGCGAGCTCAAGGCCAACGAGCACGTGCGCAAGGCGTACTTGGGTATCTAGCCCATGCGCAAATGGGCAAGCGGGCGAATGCAGCTTGTTCTACTTGCAGGTCTGTAGATTGGGGGGAACTGTGGACCGAACAATGACCCGAGGAACGTTTGCGTCAAGAATGGTCGGCCTGGTGCGACGCAGGCCGGCAGCCAGCGTCGTTATCCTGTTTACTTTGGTGTTGGCGGTGTTGATCGCCGTGAGGACCGGTCCCGCGCAGCTGCTGAACGTGGTGGTTACGGGCGGGATGTGGGCGTTGCTGGCGGCGGGTCTGGCCCTTATTTTTGGGGTGATGAACATCCCCCATTTTGCCCACGGCGAGTCATTCATGGTGGGCGCCTACGTCGGCTATGCCGTGTTTGCGGGCATCGGCAAATACATGGAGGCGCACCCCAGCCCAGCCCTCGCCGCACTGGCACCCAACCTGGGCGTCCTCGTGGCGCTGTTCGCGGGCGCTGTGGTCGGCGCCATCATTGAAAAGCTGGCCATTGGCCCGTTGCGCAAGCGGACGCGCTACGGCTGGGTGATGAACACCTTCTTGCTCACTGTGGGGCTGTCGTTTGTACTGACCAACGGCTTCACCCTGCTCGTGGGCCCCAACTTTAGAGGCATTCCGCGCTACTATGACATCGACACCATCGAAGTCCTGGGCGCACGCGTGTCGATGGATCGCATCTGGGCCTTTGCCATCGCCATGGTGAGTATCGTTCTGCTGACCCTGTTCCTGCAAAAGACCCGCACCGGCCGGGCCATACGGGCGGCGTCACAGGACGAGACTGGCGCCGAGTTGGTGGGCATCGACCTGGGTTTCATCTACACCCTGACCTTCGCCCTGGCAACGGCGCTGGCAGCCATGGCCGGCGCGGCGATGTTGTTCATGTTCCAAGCCTACCCCACCGTGGGGCTGAAACCGCTGTACATCTCCTGGTACGTGGTCATGCTGGTCGGCCTGGGCAACGTCTACGGCGCGATCGTGGGCGGCTTTATCGTCGCCATGCTGGAAACGGCCACGCAGCAGTTCATCGGCATCGCCTGGCAGGACGTGGTTCCGACGGTAATCATGATTTTGGTGCTCCTCGTGGTGCCATCGGGCATTTTTGGCAGCGAAGTCAAGGGCATCCAGGAACAGTAGGCGGAGGACAGGAGGACAGCGATGAACGAATCGAAAAAGCTGTGGGGTCGGTTCGCCGCCGCGCTGCGGGTAGTGGGCATCAGCCCCCTGGGCCTGGTGGGCCTGGTCCTGCTGGCTGTGCTGCCCCTTGTGCCACCGTTCAACCAGGAGCACATGCTGCGCTGGCTGGTCATGGGTGCCTTCCTGGCGGCGCAGTCGGCGGCCTTTGACTTTACCGCCGGCTACATCAGCGTTGTCAACTTTGGCTTTGCCGCCCTGGTTGGCCTCGGCGCCTACACCTCCGCCCTGCTGACCAACGACGCGGCCTTTCTCGCCCTGCAATGGGGGCTGTCGCCCTGGATCGGCATCCTGGCCGGAGCAGCAGTCGCCGGCGTGATCGGCCTGGGCCTGGGCTGGCTCACCCTGCGCCTACGCGGCATCTATGCCGCCGTCATGGCTTGGTTTGTCGGCATCGCCCTTATGGGCCTGGCGACCAACCTTACCACCCTCACCAGGGGCTCCATGGGCCTGCACCCGGTGTCGCTGCTGGCCACCACCGACAACCGGCCCTATTTCTATGTCGCTCTGGGCATGATGCTGGTGGTGTATATCACCCTCAGCCTGGTGGTCAAGTCCCACTACGGCCTGGCCTTCAAGGCCATCGGCCAGAACTTGGACGCGGCCCGGGCGTCGGGCATCAACCCGACAAAGTACAAGGTGTTCAACTTTGCGCTGTCGTGCATGTTCGCCGGCATGCTGGGCGGGTTCTACGCGCACTACTTTGGCTCGCTGACACCCAAGACCCTGATGCACACCTCCAAGACGGTGGAGGTACTCGCCATCGCCTACATCGGTGGGCGGGGCAGTCTATGGGGTGGCATGGCCATCGCCTTTCCGTTTGTGTTTCTCATGGAGTTCCTGCGCTCGAGCCTGACCGACCTGCCGGGACTCCATCTGGTCCTGTATGGCGTGCTCATGATCGCGGTCATGATCTATTACCCGGACGGCCTGGCCGGCTTCTATGACTGGATCAAGGCCAAGCTTACCGCCGCCCGTGCCAGGCGTCGCGTAAAGAGCACGGTGCCACAAGTGGAGGGCTAACCGTGGGCAGCGTTTTTGTCCCAAGTGCGGAGAGCATGCCGCCTGTGGCCGACGCCGTCGTGGTTGGCGGTGGCATCGTCGGCGTGGCGACGGCCTTCTGGCTGTCACGTTCGGGGCTGGACACCGTCCTGGTGGAGATGCGCGACGGCCTGTCGACGCTGACCACGCCCAATTCTATCGAGTGCTTCCGCGCTCAGTTCACCGAGCCGGCCATGGCCGAGCTAGCCTTACCCAGCATCGCGGTTTTCGAGAACCTCGCCGAGGTCATCGGGATCCCGGGCTATGACATCTCGCTGCGGCACCAGGGTTACCTGTTCGTCACGGACGATCCGGCCACCGTGCCTGACCTGAAGGCGTCGGTGGAGCAACACCGCCGCGTGGGCGTCGCCGACTCCGAGTTCCTGGAGCAGGACGAGCTGCTGCGCCGCTTTCCCTATCTCTCGGATCGGGCGCTCGCAGCCACGTTCCGCCAGAACGACGGTTGGCTCTCGACGCACGAGGCCACGCAGGGCCTGGCCAAGGGATCGAGCGCCCGCTTCCTGCTTCGCACCCGGGTCACAGGCATCGGGTTGGACGGTCTGGGCGTGTGCGGCGTGGAGACGGACCGGGGGACCATCAGCACCCGCACGGTGGTCAATGCTGCCGGGCCGTTTGCCCGCGTCGTGGGCCGCATGGCGGGTGTCGACCTGCCCCTGGAGCCGGTTCGCCGCCAAAAGGCGTTCATCTCTCCCCGGCCCCAGATCCCCCAGTACGCGCCGCTGACCATCGACGTCAACCAGGATGTTTACTGGCGGCCGGAGACGGGCGGCGCCTACATCGCCTGGGTCGATCCGGACGAGCCACCCGGCGAGCCGCGCGAAGAGCTGCCCCTCGACTGGGACTATCCGGCCATGGTCCTGGACAAGCTCATCCGCTTGAACCCGTTTTGGGGCGAGATCGCCGATACCCTCAAGGGCGAAGAGATCCACCCCAGCGCGGGCCAGTACGTCTACACGCCCGACGACCAGCCGCTCATCGGGCCCGTACCCGATGTCGCCGGCTTTTACGTGAACTGCGGCTACTGGGCCGGCGTCATGCTCTCGCCTGAGGCGGGCAGGCGCATCGCCCGCCTGGTCACCGGCGAAATGAAGCCGGAGGAAAACGCCCTGCGGCCGACGCGCTACGCCGAGGGCGTCGTCTACGAAGGCGGCAGCTTTTTGCGCGGACGGCACTGACGGGTGGAGGAGCAAGGACAGAGGACGGGCTGGGGCTCGAAGTAGCACCCTGGCCTGCAAGGCAGCGGTCGAGACGG
>JBFYTF010000032.1:0-7792 GCA_041300865.1 Anaerolineae bacterium | reverse complement strand
GTCACCTCGACGCCAAGGGTGGCGGGGATGTGGTCGACATCGCCCAGCATGGCCTGGGCCTCGGGCGAAAGGAAGAACTCCATGAAGGCCCAGCCGGCCGCCTGGTCGTCGCCCGCGACGTTGCTGCTGAGGTAGATGTTGTCGGTCTGGACAAAGCCCGACAGGGCGCCATCGCCGTAGGTTGGCCAGGGGTCGATGACCACGTTCTCGTCACCGAGGGTTTCGGTAAAGCCCGTGATGTTCCAGGTGCCGTCAATGATGATCCCGGCCTTGCCCGCCTTGTACAGGTTCACGTCGTTGTCGTTGTTGTACTCGACCGGCCCGGCGTCGGCGAATGATTTGATCAGGTTCATCCACTCCACGCCCTTCTCGTCGTTAAAGAGGGGATCGCCGTCCTCTTCCATAAGCTGGCCGCCGATACCGTTAAGGTGGCCAGCGGAGAAGAAGAAGCCGGCCTCCAGGTCGGCACCGACGACGTCGCCTGCCGTGGCGGCCTGGGCAGCTGCCAGAAGATCATCCCAGGTCGCGGGCGCCTCAGGGATGATGGTCGGGTTGCGGAACATGACCACGCCCTTGATCGTGTGGGGCAGTCCGATGAGGGCGTCCTTGTACTGGAGCGGAGCGAGGGCGGCGGGGTTGATGGTGCCCAGGAACTCCTCACTGGCCATGGACGAGACGTCGGCCACGAGCTGAGCGTCGTAGAACGCCGGGCCCCAGTCAGCGGAACCGAAGAGCACGCCGGGGCCGCCACCGGAGGCCGTCGCCGTCTCGAACTTGCCCCGCAGGTCTTCGTGGGGCGTGTAGAGGACATCAAAGGTCACGTCGGGATACTGCTCCTGGAACGCAGCAATGACCGCGTTGAGGCCCGGGATCTCGGATTCCTTCCAGGAATGCCACAGGACAATGGTGCCAGCCAAGGAGGGCGCTGCTTCCTCGGCGGTGGGCTCGGGTGCCGCTTCCTCGGTGGTCGGCTCCGGCGCCGCGACCTCGGCGGTCGGCTCCGGCGTCTCGTTGGCGCCACAAGCTACGATCAGGAGGCTCGCCACCACTAGGATGGCAAGCAGGGCAAACAGGGACTTTTTCATTTCTCTCCTCCAAGAGTTATTGTGAACAACATCGAACGGTTAGTAGGGCCAAAGCTCATCGAGTACGGACTACCACCTCCTTCCCTCATGCTGTGAAGGCAAACCAAGACTCGGGGTAGAACGTAGCGGTCCGTTGAGAAGTCTGCAATGGCGCGCAACAGGCAGGGACCAAGAACGGGCCGTTGTCCGTCCCCTATTGTCTCTCAGGTGTCGCCTGCACCGGCGTGGTTCGGGGAAATTATACCACAAGATAGCGTGAAAGCAACTTTGCCGGGCCGCAGGACTGGTCGCAGCAGCGAGGCACCCAAGATTGGCTTTCTCTCTGACTTGCGCTCCCCGCGCTCTTGAGGTAAAATCCGGGATTGCCACACCTGGCATGAGAGGTTAGAATGGCCAATCCATCTCGCGAGATCACGATCTTTACGCGCCCGTGGTGCGGTGGTGTCATGCGCCTCAAGCGCTGGCTCGAACAGCGGGGCATTGCCTACACAGAAGTCGACATCACCAAAGACGCAGAGGCTGCCAGGCGGGTAGAGGCACTGAACGGCGGGAACCAATCCGTGCCGACGATCCTCATCAATGGCGTCCACGTAGCGACCGAACCCAGTACACAGGAACTGGAACGGCTGCTCGGCTAAGACCAGGACCGCGCACACGGCCCAAGGTCGGCCGTACCAGGAAAGCCACCGGTCGCCCGTTTCTTTTGGCCGCGCTCCGTGTTGTGTAATTGGGAGGCGAAGGAGGCAGGATGAAGATTGCAGTCGATGCCATGGGTGGGGACCACGCCCCCGGGGCCGTGGTAGAAGGCGCGGTGCAGGCCGCAACGGACTTGGGCCTGGAGCTGATCTTGGTGGGCCGCCAGGACGCCATCCAGGCGGAGCTGACCAAGTACGATACGGAGGGACTCGCGCTTCACATTCAGCACGCCGAGCAGACGGTGGCCATGGACGAGCACAACCCGGCCGCTACTGTCCGAGCAAGCAGGGACTCGTCGATGGTGCTGGGCATGGAGGCAGTGAAACGTGGCGAGGCCGAGGCCTTTGTCACCGCCGGCCACTCGGGCGCGGCATTGGCGGCGGCCCTTTTCCGGCTGGGCCGCATTCGAGGCATCAAGCGACCGGCGCTGTCCACCGTTTTCCCCAGCCAGACCCCGCAGGGCTACTGCTTTTTGTTAGATGTCGGGGCGAACGCCGACTGCAAGCCCGAATACCTGCTTCAGTTTGCGATGATGGGCGCCATTTACGCCGAGAGGGTGCTCGGCGTCGTCAGGCCCCGCGTGGCCATCGTGTCCAACGGCGAGGAGGAGGGCAAGGGCAACCAGCTCGTGCAAGATACCGTGCCACTGCTCAAGGCCAGCCACCTGAACTTTGTAGGCAACGCCGAGGGCAAGGACATTCCCTTGGGCATATCCGACGTCATTGTAACCGACGGGTTCACGGGCAACGTGATCATCAAGTTGTCAGAGGGGATCAAAGAGATCCTCCAGGACCTTCTCAAGACCGAGATCAAGAGCCGAGTCGTGTCCAAGATCGGTGGGGGCCTGGCCATGCCGGCCTTTAAGGCGGTCTGGGGACGGCTAGACTGGCGAGAGTATGGGGGAGCTCCCCTTCTGGGCGTCGACGGCGTGGTGATCGTCGCGCATGGCCGCTCGGATGCTAGGGCCATCCGCAACGCCATCCGCGTGGCAGCTCAGACGGTGGAGAACGGCGTGCTGGAGGCGATCACACAGGGGCTCACCGAACAAGAGGTCTGAACCGGAGCAGCAAAGCTGCGGTCCAAATACAGAGGAGCAGCATGAAGCAAAGAGACATTTCACAACGGGTTGTCATTACAGGCATGGGAGCAGTTACGCCCGTGGGCTTGAGCGTCCAGGAATCGTGGGAAAACTTGGTTGCCGGCCGCTCGGGAATCACAGGTATCACGCAGTTTGACGCCAGCGATCTTCCCATCCGCATCGCCGGCGAGGTGAAGGGCTTTGACGCTACCCAGTACATCGACGTGAAGGAGGCGCGGCGCATGGCGCGCTGCTCGCACCTGGCCCTGGCTGCCGGTGTGCAGGCCATGGCCGACGCCGGCCTGGGCGACCAGGTCCCCGACGTGGAGCGCGCCGGGGTCGTGATGGGCACCGGCGTGGGCGGCCTGGATTCCGGCCTCGAGAGCTGGGACATCTTTAACACCAAGGGCTTGCGGCGGGTGAACCCCTTCTCAGCCATGGCCATGCTCTGCAACATGCCGGCCCATCACCTGAGCCTGCGCTTCCAGTGCCAGGCCTACAACTCGACGGTGGTTACCGCCTGCGCCTCGGGCACCCAGGCCATCGGCGAAGCGGCCGAGGCCATCCGCCGCGGCGCCGCCGACCTGATGCTCGCCGGCGGAGTGGAGGGTTTGGTCCATCCTGTCCTCATCGGCGCCTTTACCGTCATGCGCGTCCTGGCTGCGGATAACGAGAACCCGGAAAAAGCTCTCAAGCCTTTCGACGCCCGCCGCGACGGCTTTGTCACTTCCGAGGGCTCGGCGGTCATGGTCCTGGAGCGGCTGGACAGGGCTCTGGACCGGGGGGCGCGCATCTATGCCGAGGTGCTCGGCTACGCCGCCAACACCGACGCCTATCACGTTGCCATCCCTGATCCCGAGGGAGCGGGCGCCATCCGCTGCATGCGCTGGGCCGTGGAGAACGCTGGCGTGGCCCCCACCGAGATCGATTATATCAACGCCCACGGGCCGGCAACGGAGGTGGGCGATCCGGGAGAGACCAAGGCCATCAAGGTGCTGTTCGGGGAGTACGCCTACCAGATACCCGTCAGTTCTACCAAGTCGATGGTGGGCCACGCCTTGGGCGGCGCCGGGGCCATCGAAGCCATGGCCTGCGTCAAGACCATCGAGACGGGCACCATCCACCCGACTATCAACTACGAGGTCCCCGATCCCGAATGCGACCTCGACTATGTGCCCAACGTCGCGCGCAAGGCCGGCGTCCGTACCACCCTGTCCAACTCGTTTGGGCTGGGAGGGCAGAACGCCTGCCTGGTGCTGCGGGCATACGAGGAGTAGGCAGGCTTACCCGAGCAGGGAAAAAGGGGACGAGGAATTGTTATGCGATGGCGGGATGTCCGGAGCCGGGTTGTCATTACGGGCATGGGGGCGGTAACGTCCCTGGGCTTGAGCGTTCAGGAATCGTGGGAAAACTTGGTTGCCGGCCGCTCGGGAATCACAGGTATCACGCAGTTTGACGCCAGCGATCTTCCCGTCCGCATCGCCGGCGAGGTGAAGGGCTTTGACGTTACCCAGTACATCGACGTGAAGGAGGCGCGGCGCATGGCGCGCTGCTCGCACCTGGCCCTGGCTGCCGGTGTGCAGGCCATGGCCGACGCCGGCCTGGGCGACCAGGTGCCCGACATGGAGCGCGCCGGGGTCGTGATGGGCACGGCCAACGGCGGGTTCGACGCGGGGCTGGAAGCCTGGGACACGCTCAGAACCAAGGGGCTGCGGCGGGTGAACCCCTTCACGGGCATGGCCATGCTCTGCAACATGCCGGCCCACCACCTGAGCCTGCGCTTCCAATGCCAGGGTTATAACTCGACGATCGTGACCGCCTGCGCTTCGAGCACCGAGGCGATCGGCGAAGCGGCCGAGGTCATCCGCCGCGGCGCCGCTGACCTGATGCTCGCCGGCGGGGCGGAGGGGCTGATCCATGTCTCCGCCTTTGTTGCCCTCCACTCTATGCGCGTGTTGTCCACGCAAAACGAATGGCCCGAAAAGGCGATGAAGCCCTTTGATGCCCGCCGCGACGGCTTTGTCTTTGCCGAGGGCTCGGCAGTCATGGTCCTGGAACGGCTGGACAAGGCCCTGGAGCGCGGAGCCCGCATCTATGCCGAGGTGCTCGGCTACGCCGCCAACACCGACGCCCACCACGCGGCCATCCCCGACCCCGAGGCAGCGGGCGCCATCCGCTGCATGCGCTGGGCCCTGGGGGACGCCGGCGTGGCCCCCACCGAGATTGACTACATCAACGCCCACGGCCCGGCGACGCAGGTAGGCGACGCCACCGAAACCATGGCCATCAAGGTCGTGTTCGGAGAGCACGCCTACCAGATACCTGTCAGCTCCACCAAATCCATGATCGGCCACGTGTCGGGGGGTACTGGGGCGATCGAGGCCATGGCCTGTGTCAAGACCATCGAGACGGGCACCATCCACCCGACCATCAACTACGAGGTCCCCGATCCCGAATGCGACCTCGACTATGTGCCCAACGTCGCACGCAAGGCCGGCGTCCGCATCACCCTGTCCAACTCGTTTGGACTGGGAGGGCAGAATGCCTGCCTGGTACTGGGGGGTTACCAGGAATAGACAATGCAAATCATCACGAACGAAAAAAGAGTGGCCCGGGGAGCCCGCCTGGGCAAGATTGGCATTCTGGCCGGTCTGGGGTTCCTCACCGCGGGCGTGGTCGTGTCGCTAACCATGCAGGCCGGGCCCATGATCTGGGTCTCGTTCCTGTGCATGCTCCTGGGGTTGGTAGCTTCGAGCATCGGCACCATGAACATGAACCGCTGGCTCAAGCAGCCGCGGGCCGACGAGGCCCTGGCCCAGGGCTTGAAAGGGTTTGACGATAGGCACCGCCTTTACAACTATTGGCTGCCCGCTCCCCACGTGCTGCTCCGCCCCACGGGGCTCTATGTGCTGACCGCGCTTGGGCAGGACGGCGTCATCCGCTTTGACGGCGCCAAGTTCGAGCGCAAGTTCAGCCCGGGCCGGCTTTTGCGCTTTATGGCCGAAGAGGGGATGGGCCGGCCCTTGGCCGAGGGCGACAACCAGGTGGCGGACTTGTCGAACTTTCTCGAAAAGAACGGCATTGACCAAGACCTTGAGATACAGAACGTGCTGGTGTTTACCAACCCCCGTGCGGAGCTGACCGTGACAGGCGCGCCCCGGCCGGTAGTCACCACGAAGGGGCTCAAGAAAGCGCTGGCCCGGCAGCCGGCCAACAAGCTCCCGGCCGACCTGTACACCAGGCTCGAAACCCTCTTTGACGCCGCCGTAGAACAGCAGAGCTAACCGATCTCGCTGTTCTGCAGCTGCCACATGCGCCGGTAGGGTCCCTCCGCCTGGAGCAGCTCGGCGTGGGAGCCGCGCTGCACGATGCGGCCGGCGTCCAGCACCAGGATCTCGTGGACGGATTGCACACCGGCCAAGCGGTGGGTGACCAGCAGGGTCGTGCGCCCGGCCGCCAACTCGCGGAGGGCGGCCAGCACCTGTCGCTCGCCCAGGGCGTCGAGGTTGGCAGTCGGCTCGTCCAGGAGGAGCAGGGGGGCGTCCTTAAGGAGCGCCCGGGCGATGGCTAGCCGCTGGCGTTGCCCGGCACTGAGGCGCAGGCCCTGCTCGCCGATCCAGGTATCATAGCCTTCGGGCAGTGCCTCGAGTTCGTCGTGGATTCTCGCCCGCCGCGCGGCGAGCACCAGGTCGGCCTCAGATGCGTCCGGACGCGCCAGGAGCAGGTTCTCGCGGACCGTGGCGTTGAACAGGTGCGTGTCCTGGGCTACCACGGCAACGAGGCGGTGCACGTCCTCCTGGGCGAGCTCCCGTAACTCCCGCTCTCCGATCCAGATCTGCCCCTTTTGATATTCCCAGAAGCGCAGCAGCAGGCTGACGATCGTGGACTTGCCCGCGCCGCTGGGGCCCACGACGACCAACTGGCCTCCCCGCGGCACCGAAAAGCTCACCCCAGCCAGGGCCGGGGGAGCGCCGGGCTCAGTTGAGTCGTAGACAAAGTGCAGATCCTCCACCCGCAGGCCAGCTTCGACCGGTGGCTCCGCCGGCCTCAGAGGGTCGATCACCTCGGGCTCGGCGTCGACGATCTCGAAAAGGCGCCGCCCGGCCTCCAGGTTGGCCCCCAACGCCTGAAAAGCGGCCGGCAGGGGCAGAAGGGCCTCGAAGGCGGCGATGACCACCAGGGCCACGACGGCGAGATAGACACCATCGAGGTGGCCGGCAGTCACAAGTGGGATGGCCACGGCCACGACGGCAACCGTAGCGACGTTGATCAGCAGGCCCGATAGGGCGCGCTCCAGGCCCGTCACCCGGGCCAGTCGCCCCTGGAGCTCGCCCAGGCGGCCGCCCAAGCGCCGGATGCGGGCCAGATGCTCCTCGCCGGCGCCGAACGCCAGCAGATCGGCCAGGCCCTGGGTACTTTCCACGAGGGAGGCGTTCAGCTGCCAGCGGGCCTGGACCATCTCCCGGCCGGCCGAGCGAGCCAGGACCCGGGACAGGAGGGGAAGGATCCCGCCGGCCAGGAGCAGGAAGGCCAGAAGGACGAGGGCCAGGCGAGCGTCGAGGCTGCCCAGCAAGAGCAAGACCAGGGCCGAGGAGAGAATCGCCACCACGAGCGGCGCCAGGACTCGCAGGTAAAAGTTCTCCAGGGTCTCGACGTCGGCCACGACACGGGCCAGGAGATCGCCACTGCGAAACGCCGACAGTCGGGCGGGTGCCAGCGGCTCGAGGGCAGCGTAGAACCAGACCCTCAGGCGGGCGAGCAGCCGGAAGGTTACGTCGTGCGAGACGACCCGTTCCAGGTAGCGGGCCACACCGCGCGAGATGCCAAAAAAGCGCACGCCGACAATGGCTACTTGCAGGTCGGCGATGGACGGCTGGAGCGCCGCCCGGGAAATGAGATAGGCCGAGGTGGCCATGAGGCCGACACCGCTGGC
>JBFYTF010000685.1:0-5804 GCA_041300865.1 Anaerolineae bacterium | reverse complement strand
GGCAGCCCTTTAGATCTGGCGACGGGCTGCCTCATCGCTGCCCAGCGTCTGGCGCAGCTTCTGCATCGCCAGGCGGATACGGGTCTTGACTGTGCCCAGGGGGAGCTCCAGGACGGCCGCGATCTGGCTCTGGCTCAGCCCCTGGAAGTAGGCCAACGCCAGCACCTGCTTTTGATCCTCGGGCAAGGTCGCCAGGGCCCGGCGCACGTGCTCGCGTTCCATTGCCGCCGTCACGCTGTGCTCCGGGCCGTCGCTCGTTCGCTCGGCCTCAGGCGGGGCTTCCGCCCAAGCCGTGGTGCGCGACGGCGCCGGACGGACACTGTCGCGACGCAGTTGGTCGATGGCCCGATGCCGGGTTATGCCTGTCAGCCAGGTGGACACCTTGCCCCGATCGCTGCGATATTGACCTGCTCTTTGCCACACGCGTAGGAAGACGTCCTGGGTGACCTCTTCGGCTGTCGCCCGATCCCCGACCGTGTTGAGCGCCAGACTAAAGACAAGGCGGCCGTATCGGTCGTACAGGGCACCTAACGCTTCCGTACGAGCGTGCATGATCAGTCTTATCAGGCTTTCGTCGTCCAGCGTGGTATAGTCCACCCGGCCCCTCGTACTGCGTTCTCGTCGGCCCTCATTATGCCACACATGTCGGTGCCCGTCAACAGCTCTTCAGAACTTCGGGCACTCCCCACCATTCTCCGGCCGTACGCTCCAGATCCGGACTTGCCCGTCGTGATAGAGAAGGCAATAGAAGGGGCTGGCGTCGAGCTCCGCGGCGTCCAGGAGGGGACCTCCCTTTTCGCCGGCGTAGACGTGCGTAATGCCTTGTTCACGGAGAAAGCCTACGGTTTCGGGATCGCCCAGCTTCCGGCCCTGGAGCTCGAGTACCAGCTCCTTGACCTCATCTCGGTATCCCGGGACGATCGATGCTTCGGTGTTGTACAGCATCGGCGGCACTGTATTGTCACGGCCGGTGAGGAACGGAATCCACCAGCCCGCGTCGGACCCGACGAGAACGCTGTTGTTGTAGGCCAGGAAGCCGTTGGCCAGAAACCGCGCCTCGGGCGGCGTGTTTTGCCGGATCCACGACATGGCGACCTCGTCGGCAGGGGTTACCAGCTGGTAGTTCCTGTCCAGGCGCGAGGCCTGGGTCGGGAGAGCGCAGACGGCGACCAGCAGGACTGCACCCGCAGCCGCCAACCCGCCGCCCCTGAAACGCGCGGCCATCCACGCCAAACCGCTGCCAACAAGGTTCCCGACGAGGAGAGCCACCGGGATGTAGAGCGCCAGGGCGAGGGCAAAGTTGGTGATGAGGCCGGTGCCTGGCAGGCCGATGATGTGCGGGTTGGTCAGGAGAAAGGCAACGCCCGCCCACAAGGCAACCAGGGCCATCTGCTGGCGCCGCCACAGCGCCCAGAGGGCGGCTGCCAGGGCGAGGACGATGAGTGCATAGGGCGCGAACTGGTCAGCACTACCCAGCGCGTTGTATTCCGACACCCACGCCGCCGAGACCGTCTGCTGGACATAACCCCTGACTATCCTCGAATAGAAACCCAGCCACAGGTTCCACATCCAGGGAACGGACAGGGCCATGGCCAGCAGGCCCAGGCTTGCCAGTCGCAGCCCCAGTGCCGGCAGCGACTGCTCCTTGCGCCTTGCCCAGAAGAGCGTTGGAATGTAGGGCACCAGGAAGGCCAGGTACAGGACCAGCACCCGGTAGTGGGTCACGGCCAGGCCCGCGAGGGGCAGGATGGCCAGTGCCAGGCGCCTGGGATCCCAACGCCTCGTCTCCATGGCCTCCATAGTCAACCAGATCGCTACGGGCAAAATCGCCTGTCCGGCCAGCTGCGTGTAGCGCCCCCAGTTCACATAGTCCATGGGGCTAGGCGTGAGCAGACCGGCGACGAGTACCGCCACGACGCCCGCCCACCGGTTGCCCCCGCTCAGCCGCACGCCGAGGGGGTAAAGTGCCAGGACGGCATAGGTGTTGAGCACCTGACCCACCAGGACCACCGCGCGCGTTGTCGGATTCCCCGTTAGCCAGCCGGTTGCCCATTGAAAAAAGGCCGTGTTGGCGTGAAAGCCGTAATGGTAGGCAAAGGACTTGAGGGGCACGTAGGGCTCCCAGGATTGGAACAGCCCCCCGTTGTCGAGAAACAGCTGGGTGATGACCGTGTGATGGTAGGAATCGCCCCAGAAACCGATATTGATGCCGCGCACGACCCACAGGCGAACGCCCAAGATCAGAACTGCTAGCGCGGCCAGGGTCAACTGTGGCACGTCGAGCCGGGCCAGGCGTTGGCGCCACGAATCCTCCCGCCGCCAGGCGCGGGCGACGCGCGGCCCGTCCTTCCACAGCACGACCGCGGCACTCGCTCCCAGCGTGCCAAGGACGGCCACCGGTCCCACCTTCAGACCTGCGAGGTAGAGAAGAAACAGCCCGATAGGGACCAGCGACAGGGTGATGCCCACCGCCAGGATCAATCGGGAAGCGACGTCGGGCCGCTGCTCGCCGTGGAACGATTCACTGGGCAGCAACAGGCTGAGGAGTGCCCACCCGGGCAAGAGAAAGACAAAGGGGACGGCTAAGGTTGCGGCGGCCGTCCCCCAGGTGATTTCGCCCAAGCTGCCATCGTCCTTCCCGTTCAGACTCGTGAACGTATCCTACCACGGGCTGCCTGTCTCCGCAAATCCCCGCCTCCAACAAGTGAACGCTGCCGTATTCCCCATTTTCTCATTGACAAGCGGGCATTTTTATGATACACTGTTAGTGGCAGAAACCTTCCGCTGCTGATCACCATGCCAGGCAACTGCCAGGCGCGATGCAGTTCTCTCGAGTGCGTCGCGCACCACACCCAGATAGAAACCCTGCATCCAGGAAAGGCCAATGACTGCGAGCATGACCGAAGCGTGCCCCCATCTCGGTGTTCCCGGCGATAGCACTTCGCGCTATTCGTATCCCAACGCCCTCAACGTCTGTTACGCGCAGCAGGCGGCGGTCAGCAGCTTTCTGCCTGTGGAGCTGGTGCACCAGGCCCAATTCTGCCTGACCCAGGATCACGTCCTGTGTCCGATCTCTCTACGTCAGGCGGCCAGCGTCTACCGCGAGAGCCGGCCGGGCAAGCCTGTGACGTTTCTCGACTTCTTTGGACTGAGCGAAGAGCCTTTCTCCATCGTGCCCCAACCCCACTTTCTCTCCGAGTCGGGGTGCCAGCAAGAAGCTGTGGCCGGCCTGCGCTGGCTCATCGATCAGCGGCAGGGGTTAGGCCTGCTTTTCGGCGCCGTAGGCTCCGGCAAAACTCTCCTGTGCCGCACACTCTTTGACCGCTTGAGCTTCGATCCACACTACGTCCCGGCCCTGCTCTTGACCCCTAACCAGCGCTCCGAGTATGCCATGATGGCCGAAATCCTCGCCGGCTGGAAGGTCAAGCTCCAGCGGGCGCGCTCCCTTCAGGACCTGGAGGCCGGGGCTCACCACTTTCTCGCCCAGGCTGTCCTCGAGCGCGGCCAGACGCCGGTTCTCATCATGGACGAGGCGCAGACCCTCCCCCGCCGCCACTTGCAGCAGGTATGCAAGCTCTTGAACTGGCAGGATGGGGGTGTGCAGCTTGCGCAGGTCGTCCTTGCCGGGCAGCCCGAGGCTCACTCGGCGTTGGTCCGCTTGCCGGCGCTACGCGACCGGGCCGTGGTCGAGTTCACCCTTGGGCCGATGACCCGCGAGGATGTCGACCGCCTGATCTCGGAGCGTCTGAGGCGGGCCGGAGGCCGGCCCGAGCTCTTTTCGAGTAGTGCCGTCAGCCTTATCTACCAGCAGTCCGGCGGTATGCCGCGCCGTGTGACGATTCTCTGTCTTCTGTCCCTGTGGCTCGCCTTTCAACAGGGCCGGCGATTTGTCTCGCGCGAGGTCGTGCAGGCGGTCATCGACCGCGTGGTCACTGCTGGCGTTCTGGCCGACGCCCAGGATATGGAAACCATCTCCCGTGCCTGGTCCCAGTTCGGCGGCCGGACATCCTCTCCCCTGCCCGCCCGGGTCGTGGACTGGGTGCGAGCCAGGCTCCCAAGTTAGCACCCGCGCTATTCCTGCCAGACTGCCGCCAACATCAAGACCTGGCAGGCCCTGACGCCGGCCTGCCAGGTCGCGGATCTGTTCCTTCTTCGCCGGTCGCCGCGAGGCGGCGGGGCGACTATGCCTGGCGGCGCTTGAGGATCTCGGCGATAACCTCTTCCGCTGCCTGGGGCAGGGGAGCCACCTCGTGCTGCTCCAATATCTGCCGCGCCCGCTCGTTGGCGCGGGTGGCCATGTCCTTTCGCCCCTTGCTCACCCAGCCATCGTAGCGCAGCCGGTCGATGATGCGCGGCCGCCACTGGGCCCACTTCCAGCTGTCAAGGGTGTGGTTGTCGGCCAGGAATCCGCCACCCGGCCGGGCGTTGTGAATCGCCTCGCGCGCCAGCGTGCGCTCGCTGACTTCGACGCCACCCATGAGGAACCGCACATCGCGCACGATCTCGTCGGCGATGACCAGCATCTCGGCCGAAGAGGTAGACCCGTACTCGATGTACCCGACGTCGTGGTTCAGGTTACTGCGACAGAGGAAGGCGGTCATGATCGTCACCGTGGCCTCGATGCCGGCCTGGGTATCGATCACCTTGCTGTCGGTGGCACCCGCCACGCCCCACACCGGCAGGCCATAGCTGCGGCCCAGCTCGGTGCAGGCCGCCATGCCCAGCGGCCACTCCGGCGCGCCGTAGCTGACAATGGCCGACTTCATGTCCAGGGCGGCGGTGTTCATGCCGTACAGGAACGGCGCCCCGGGCCTCACGAGCTGCGTGAGGACCAGGCCCACCAGGCATTCGGCATTGCCCAGGGCTAGCGCGCCGGCCAGGGTGATCGGCCCGCCGCCCCCCGTGTTCGGCGAAGGCGGGTAGGTGACCGGAATGCCTTTCTCCGCGCAGAAGAGGAGCTTGTCCACCGACTCGTCGTTGTAGAGGAGCGGCGAGATCGGCTCGGCGTAGAGCATGAGAAATGGTTTCTCCCGCAGGGTCAGCTCGCTCCCGGCCACAGCGCAGGCAATCTCGTAGATGTCCTGCATATCACCCCGCTCGCGCGCGGTGTACACGTTGGGCTTGGCCGAGCCCCGGATCATGGCGACAAAGCTGTGGAGATAGTGATCCATGGTCGCGACGTCAAACGGCGTTGCCATGGACATCACAAAGTCCATGCACTCCAGGCCGTCGCACACGTGCGCCATGCGGCGGACGTCTTCTAGTGTGCCCTGGCGCCGCTCGCCCGTCTCCAGGTCCAGCGTAAACGGGCAGTCGGAGCCCGGACCAAAAAAGACCTTGCCCTCTTCGAGGGGCATCGTGAGCCGGCCCAGGCGGTCGTGCATCGCAATGCGCGCCGGTGCCGAGCCTATAGCTGCCATGACCACGTGCTCCGGGATCTTGAGCCTGCCCTCCGACTCCCAGGCTCCGGCTTCGAGGAGGAGCTGGCGGCCCCTCTCGTTCTTCATCACAATGCCCGTGCGCGACAGAATGTCGAGGCTGGCACTGTGTACCGCCTGCAGCTGCTCGTCAGATAGCACGCGGATGGTGGGATGCAGCGTCTCGATCTGGATTTGTTGCGTCACAATCGATCTCCTTCTTGCGTCGCGTCGCGGCTCACGACAGGCTTCGGGCAATGTCCACAGCGCTGGCCGCATCCGGCGCGTAGGCGTCGGCACCGATCTCCCGGGCAAACGCCTCGGTCACCGGCGCCCCGCCGACCATCACCTTCACCTGCTCCCGCAGCCCCGCCTCCACCAGCGCCT